>CAZXCO010000723.1:0-3964 GCA_964639095.1 uncultured Solibacteraceae bacterium | reverse complement strand
AACCGCGGTTACGGTATCGGGCGCCTCCGTCGTCGTACTCATATCCGGTCATACCAGCGGACGATGTCGAATCCCGGAGGCCGTCCGGAGCCGTCGCCGGCAAAGTAAAACTTCACGAGCGCGCCCACCGTGCGGCGCAGGTCCGACAATTTTCCGTCCGGCTGCCGGAGCCGCGCCGTGGCCCGCAGCGTGTACATCGACTGGCCCCCGATGCGCAAACGGCCACCCACGGGGCCGAGCGACTGCGCAATTTCAGCCAATTCCTTGTAATCCAGCACCGGATGCTGCGCCCGGCTCCTGACGATCGTCGCAGTATCCTCGGGCGAAAGCCCGATCGCCTGCAAGGTTGCGGGCTGGGCGGTGTTGATGTCCACCTGGCCCGTATTGCTGTAGACCGAGACGCAGTCGCGCAGGCCCGCCCTCGATCCATCGAGTGACGATCCGTAATAGAGTTCGGGAGTCATTCCTTTTACGAGGAGTAATTCCTCGCTCTCCTGAAAAGACGCATGACGTGCGATAAAAGACGGA
The DNA here is from genome assembly GCA_964639095.1 of uncultured Solibacteraceae bacterium. Classification (GTDB taxonomy): domain Bacteria; phylum Acidobacteriota; class Terriglobia; order Bryobacterales; family Bryobacteraceae; genus BOG-234. The sequence goes on along the minus strand of CAZXCO010000723.1, from coordinate 3,436 downwards.
GACTGGCTCAAATAAAATCCGTCGAACGGGCTCGGATGTAGTTGGTCGAGCCGTGTTCGCCAGTCGACGATCGCTGCGGCGATTTCCTCCGCCTGGCCAACCGGCGTGCCGAGCGCCGTCAGAAGACGCAGAAGATCGTCGGGCATCGCGCCGTTCAGGCTCAGCTTCGAATCCTCCGGCACGACGTCGATATGAACCTCGGCCGAAGGAAACGACAGATCGAAGGAAGGGCTGCCGTAAACGAAATAGAGTGGGCGCCCGTCGTCCGTCGAATAGGAGCGGCCCCAAAGGATATGGAGAGCCGCCCGCTGGATGGCGCCCCGGGCTACGAAGTAGGACCGGGTATCGTCCACGTTGGTTTCGGTCCGCTCGGTCTCTCCCCGGACGTTGTTGGCGACTGCGAGCCCGACTGCGGACAAGGCCGCGGTGAGCCAAAGGACCATCAGCAGGGCGGAGCCTTTCCGGCTGCTCCTATTGCGGCTGTCTGGGAGGCTGATAGTCGACATAAAGAGCTCCGGGAATACGGTTGACGTGCAGCGGCGCGGTCACGGTGCTGACCTGCAGAGTCGTGGGCTCGGGATCGAGCGGCGCCATTTCAATGCGAATGGCCAGCGGCAGCAGACTGGACTGCCTCCATGTCGGGAACCATCTCCGCGAGGGCGCCGGCGCCGCAGGGTCGCGATACAGTTCGAGATACGAGAAGCGGCAGTAAGCGAGGCGGTCCGCAAGGACAAACGACGCGGAGCCGGGCGGAACGGGCGCGAAGTGAACGACGGGAGGAGCGCCCGGATGCTGTTCGAGTCCCGTGATCTCCTGACCGGTCTGCTCCGGGCCGGTATAGGGCGTTTCGTTCACGATCAGCCGCACTCCCCGGTTGTTCTCACCGGGGATCACCTGCAGGACGGCAATCCGCGGGCGTCCGCGCCAGGCGTCATCGATGGAGTACGCGGTGACAAAGCGCATGCTTTGGGGTTCGGCCTCGAGAAACAGAACAGGATTCACCTGGTTCGGCTGCGGCCGGTAGTTGGCCAGCGAAAACATGAAGCCGTCGATCTCGTTTTCGATGATCGCGCGGGAATTCGAGACGCGGCGATTCTGAACCAGCCGCGCATCGGCCTTGTCCATGGTGCTGAAGCCGAGGCGCATCGCGACCAGCATTCCCACGGAAAGCAGGCTCAGCAGCGAGACGGCGATCAGGATTTCAATCAGCGTGACGCCCGATTCGTGGTGTTTTTTCATGACGTCTTCACAGGCTGCGTTCACAAGCCGGCCGGCGCCGGGATGTTGATCGGGCGATAACTCGCCAGTTCAATCGTGCGCCGGGTCCCACCCTCCGGCTGCCACCAGATTTCGAGCGCGATCCGCTGCAGAATGGTCGTGCCGGGGCCTGCTTTGGGCGGAACGTCGAATGGGCGCATCGTTGCCCGCCATCCCGCCGGGACTCCACCGCTCTGGTCGCGATCGAATTCGCCCTGGACCGATCCGTCGAACGGAAGATTCACGTCGAGCAGGAGATCGTTCATTTTCGTGCGGGCCAGCATGGCGGCACGATCGTAATCCGTGAGACGCGAGGCATTCTTCACCGACTGCGAAAGACCCGCGATCAAACCGGCCACGGCGATCCCCATGATGACCGTGGCGACCAGCACCTCAAGCAGGGTAAAGCCGCTTTGCCGGCTGGTTCGATCCCGCGAGGAACCTGTCATTTCGCTGCGTCCCCGTTGCCGTCCACGCGGCGGATCTCCGGCACGCCGGTTGCAGGATCGATCCGCACCGATCGTCGCGAACCCTTCTGGTTTCGCAGGACGAGTGAAATGCGCGGGAACGCTCCGCCGGGTTGCAGAAGGAAGCGGCGCGACTCCTCGCCTTCGATCGCGATGCCCTGCGGCATCCGCAGCGTCCGTTCCGGCTTTTCGCCGGAGGCGGCCGTGTAGACCGCAATTTCGCTTTCCCTGGGCATTACGACAACGGCCGCAGCGATCTCGCGACGGTCGACCCGGTTCATCGTCGAGGTCAGAAAGCTTGCCGTCGAACCCGAAGCCGAAGATAATCGCACGCTGGCGAGCCCGGACGCCAGGGCAGGGAAGGACACCCCGGCGATCACCGCGATGATCACCACGACGATCAGCATCTCGATCAGGGTGACGCCGGACTGGCTTTGTCTATTCACAGGAAAAAACGCGCAGCGCGGCGGAGTCGCAACGCTGCGATGCAGATCCTATTTCCAGCTCACGATGTCGGCGTTCAGATCCGTCCCACCCGGCTGACCGTCGGCGCCGTAGGAGATGATATCCGGCTCGTCTCCGTGATCGCCCGGAAACTTGTAAACATAAGAATGCGACCATGGATCGGGCGCGACGTCCTTCTGCAGATAGGGGCCGTGCCACTGCTCCACGCCGCTCGGCTGGGTGCGCAGCGCCGCCAGCCCCTGCTCCGTGCCCGGGTAGGAGCCCGTGTCGAGATGATACTGGCCGAGGGCGAGCTGGAAGTTCTCGATCTGCTGTTTCGCCGCCACCACGCGCGCTTTGTCGCCCTGATTCAAAAGCCGCGGCCCGACAACCGCGGCGAAGACCGCGATAATCACGACCACGACGAGCATTTCGATCAGCGTGACGCCGGCGCGGGAATTGTTCCTCTGTTTCATATCTCTGTTCCTCTTAAATTGCCACATCGTTGATGCTGGTAATCGCGATCAGCATGCTCAACACCAGCGCCCCGACGATGATGCCCATCACGAGAATCACCAGGGGCTCGAAAATCGCCGTAAACCGCTTGATGGAGGCGCGGGTCTCTTCCTCGTAAATATCCGCCATGCGGGCGAACATCAGATCCAGTTTGCCTGTTTCCTCGCCGACCGTCAGCAGGTGCGAAGCGAGCGGCGGAAACATTTTCGTGCGGGCCAGCGGCTGTGAAATGCCTTCGCCGCGCTTCACCCCCTGCGCCACTTCCTTCAGGGAATTGGCCATCCGGCTGTTGAAGAGAATCCCGGCGGAAATATGCAGGGACTGCACCAGCGGCACGCTGTTGCCCACCAGCGTGGACATGGCGCGCGCGAAACGCGACGTTTCGGCCTTCTGCAGCGCCTCCCCCATGATCGGCAGCTTCAGCCGGTTGGTATCCCACCAGAATTTCCCCCCAGGAGTCTGGATGTAAAACCGGAATGCCGCGATCGCGCCGATCAGGATGAGGGCCACGAGCCACCACCACTGCTGCACGACGTGGCTCGCCTGCAGCATGAGGAGCGTGGGGAGGGGAATCTTCATGCGCCCGTCGTCGAAGATACTCGCGAAGCGCGGGACCACAAAATCCAGAATCACGAAGATCGACCCCGCGCCCACTAGCGCCAGCAGCGCGGGATAGATCATCGAAGATACGACAAAGCTGCGCAGTTCGTCGCGGGAGCGTTCGAAGTCCGATAATCGTTCGAAGATCTGCC
>CAZXCO010000722.1:0-2851 GCA_964639095.1 uncultured Solibacteraceae bacterium | reverse complement strand
CTATCTTAAACGGCACGGGCGGACTCCGGTCGAAATGGATTACCGGCTCCCGGGAGTCTGGATATTTCCCGGGACGGCGCCGGACCGGCGAGCGTTTCCGCGATGCTCGCGCCACTGCTGGCGCAGAGTTACCAGCTTCTGCTGCTGTTCCGGTGTCAGGAGGGCGCGGAACTGTGCGGAAGCGGCGGCGCGCATTCCGGCAAGATCTCCGAGCGCCGGTCCTTCATTCTTTGCAAGCTGCGCCACCTCGGTAGCCGGCTTGCCCGCCTGAATGGCAGCCCGCACATCTTTGCGCTGCTGCAGCAATCGCTGCCGCACGCTGTGGGAGGCTGCGCGTTCCGACTGGAAGATCGCTTTGGCCTGCTCCTGTTGTTGTGCGGTCAGGTTCAAAGCGGTTGACATCCGATTCAGGAAGTGAGCACCGGCCTGCCGGTGATGCGCGGAAGCATCTTCTTTGGCCATCAGCCCACCAGCCGACAAAGCGGCCGTTAAAACAGTTATGAGTGCGATTCTGGATTTCATGAGATTGATTTCCTCTCCTGTCTTGTTGGAGTACCTGCGCGGCCCTGAGATTTCGGTCGCCGCGTAAGAGTTCGTAACGCCGGCAGAATTTCCGCCGATGAGTCTGGCCGCGGACAGCGGTCTAATTGCTGGAGAGGGACAACGATGAGCACAGCAGGACTTTTGAAGCCGGGCCTCGAACGCATGCGCCGCGTGTTGTCGGGATATGTCGAACGGAAAGAGATACCCGGGATGGCCGCACTCGTCAGCCATCATGACGACGTGCATGTGGAGACGCTCGGGACCATGTTGTTCGACGGCCCGGACTCAAACACAGGCGCGATGAAGCGCGACACGCTTTTTCGCATCGCTTCGATCACGAAGCCGATCGCCGCGGTTGCGGCCATGATTCTGGTGGAGGAATGCCGGCTGCGACTCGACGAATCGATCGACCCCTGGCTGCCGGAACTGGCCAACCGGCGGGTGCTGAAATCCATTGAATCGGAACTCGATGACACCGTACCTGCGTTGCGGGCAATCACGGTTCGCGATGTGCTCACGTACCGGCTCGGCTTCGGCAGCGTGATGGCCCCGCCGGGTACTTATCCAATTCAGAAGGCGATTCGTGAATACCGGATCGGCGGCGACGGGCCGATGCTTCCTTCCGCACAGCCGGACATGGACGAATGGCTCCGGCGGCTGGGCTCGCTGCCGCTGCTGGCGCGGCCGGGCGAGCGCTGGATGTATCACGTGAGCGGCGATGTACTTGGGGCTCTGGTTGCGCGCGCCGCGGGCCAGCCTTTCGGCGAGTTCCTGCGCGAACGGATCTTCGAGCCGCTCGGGATGAAAGATACGGCGTTTTACGTGCCGCCGGAAAAAATCGAACGCCTGCCGGGACTCTACACATTCAACCGCGAGAGGAAAGCGCTGGAATTGTTCGACGGCGTGGAGAATTCGGCATGGCTGTCGAAGCCGGGGTTCGAATCGGGCGGCGGGGGACTCATCTCGACGATCGACGACTACTATGCCTTCAGCCGGATGATGCTGAATAAAGGACGGCACGGGCGTCACCGGATTCTTTCGCGCGCCTCCGTGGAATTGATGACCTCCGATCAACTCACGCCGGCCCAGCGCGCGGGCTCGGAGATCTTTTTCGGGGCGTTTTCCAGTTGGGCTTTCGGGATGGCCGTGGACATCGGGCGCGAGCAGATCTATCACACTCCTGGCCGGTTCGGCTGGACCGGCGGCTTCGGCACGACAGCTTATACGGACCCGGCGGAGGGAATGATCGGGATTCTCTTCACTCAGCGGATGATGGATTCGCCCGAGGCGCCGAACGTATTCCAGGATTTCTGGACGCTGGCCTATGCGGCCATGGAGTAATGGAGCGATGGAATAGTGGAGCCATGGAATAGGTCATTCGCCACGGCTTTGGGTGTAGAGTCATCTACGGATGAACCTCATCGATTTCTGCAGGTGGATCCAGACGACGCCTCCCGGGATTGCGATGCGCGAGTCCGTGTGGATCTTTAATGTTGTCGAGACGATTCACACTCTGGGAATTGTTCTCGTCGCGGGGACGATCATGCTGGTCGACCTGCGATTGCTCGGGCTGGGGCTGCGGGACGAATCCGTCCCGGATGTAGTCCGGCGAATCGTGCCCTGGACATTATCCGGCTTCTGTCTGATGCTTTTCACTGGCTCATGGCTGTTCGCCGGGGAAGCGCTGAAGCTGTACGCCAGTCCCGCGTTTCGGGTGAAACTCGTGCTTTTGCTGCTGGCCGGGGTGAACGCCCTTGTTTTTCACCTGACGGTCTACCGGCGGGTGGGCGAATGGGTGGGGGTACCGGCGCGGGCGCGCATGGCCGGAGTGCTGTCGCTGCTGCTCTGGATCGGCGTGATTGCGGCGGGCCGCTCGATCGCCTATATGGCCGGGTACGACCGGGCGTGAGAATCGAAGCCCTGGCTCCGCTTTTCGACTGGCTGCAGCACACCCCGCTCGGCGAAGCGATCCGCAGTTCGTCCGCGCTGATCGCGCTCGTGGAAGTCATTCATCTGCTTGGTCTGACGCTGCTGCTCGGAACTCTCCTCATGATCGATCTCACGCTGGCGGGCGCCGGTTTTCGCAAGTATCCGGCCGCTCGCATCGCGCGGGAACTGGCGCCGTGGACGACCGCCGGGCTGATTGTGCTGCTCCTGAGCGGGCCGCTGATCCTCTCGTCGGAAGCGCTCCGGTGCTATGACAGCTCCTTTTTCTGGCGGAAGATGGCCATTCTCGCGGTTGCAATCGGCTTTCATTTCACAGTGCACCGGCGGACGACGCGCGCAGAGCCGCCCGTGGGTCCCGTAC
>CAZXCO010000721.1:0-3528 GCA_964639095.1 uncultured Solibacteraceae bacterium | reverse complement strand
GAACGCTGTTCGCGCTCGAGGTGGAGACGCAGTGGAACGGCCGCAGGCTGTTTTACGGCGATACCTGCCTGCAAACGGAGAGCGGCGCGAAGCGGCTGTGAGAGAGGCCAGGCGCTTTACTTCGCCTGCTCGTCCAGTTGGCTCTTGAGGTAAGCTGCGAGGCCGCCCAACTCCAGAATCTTCCGCACGGATTCCGGCATTTTCGGGAAGCTGAATTCGTTGTCCGCCAGTTGAATGCGGCCGGCTTCCAGATCGATGCGGATCTCGTCGCCTTCCTGTACCGCTTCATAAAGCGACGGGCACTCCATGATCGGAAGCCCGTCGTTGATGGCGTTGCGATAGAACGTGCGGGCGAAGGAACTGGCGATCACGGCTTTGATGCCAAGCCCCTGGATCGCCGTGGCCGCCTGCTCGCGCGCGCTTCCGCATCCGAAATTCCGGCCCGCAACGAGAATGTCGAAGCTGCGCAGCTTGTCGGGAAATCCTTCGCCGAGCATCTCGAAAGCATGCTGCGCCAGGCGCTCGCGATCGATATAGATGAGGTAGCGCCCCGGAATAATAATGTCCGAGTTGATGTTGTCGCCGAATTTAAAGACACGGCCCTGGATGGAGGATTGCATTACTTTGTCACGAACTCCCTGGGATCGGCGATATACCCTTTGAGGGCCGAGGCAGCCAGAGTCGCGGGGCTCGACAGGTAAATCTGCGACTTGTTGCTGCCCATGCGTCCGATGAAGTTCCGGTTCGCCGTCGAGAGGCAGACTTCGCCGTCGGCCAGCATCCCTCCGTCGCCCGCGCATGCGCCGCAGCCCGGATTGGTTACCAGACCGCCGCTTTCCATCAAACTCTGCAGCACGCCGGAATTCATGGCCTGCAGCATAATCTCCTTCGAGCCCGGCGTGATGATCATGCGGAGGCCCGGATGAATTTTGCGGCCCTTGAGAACCCCCGCCGCCACCACGAGATCTTCGTATTTGGCGTTGGCGCAGGAGCCCAGAAAGACCTGGTCGAGATGTGTCCCCACCATCTCACTGACCGGCTTCGTGTTTTCAACCTCATGCGGACACGCGACCATGGGCTCGAGGCGCGAATGGTCCACTTCGATCGTCTGCTCGTACACGGCATCGGGATCGGCAAGCACCGGACGATAGCGGGCCGGGTCCTTCATGCGCCCCCTCAGATATTCCGCGGTCTTCTCGTCGGGAGGAACGAAGGCGCACTTGACGCCCATTTCCATGGCCAGGTTGGCCATCGTCATTCTCTCGGAAATGCTCAGGCCGGAAACGGCGTCGCCGTGAAATTCCACCGATTTATAGCCGCACCCATCCGCGCCGAGCTTCCCGATCAGATGGAGCATCAGGTCCTTGGAATATACGCCCGTTGCGAAATTCCCGCTCAGAACAATCCGGATGCTCTCGGGCACTTTGAGCCAGAGCTTGCCTGTGATCCAGACCGAGGCGACTTCGGTATAACCGATGCCGGTCCCCAGGGCGCCCAGGCTGCCGTAAATCGTGCAATGCGAATCGGTGCCGACGATGAGGTCGCCCGGCGCCACGTGTCCCGCTTCCATCAGGACCAGGTGAGCGATTCCGGAATCGACGTCATAAAACTTCGTCACGCCGTGCCGGCGCGCAAAATTGCGCGAGGTCTGCTGATCGGCGGCGTATTTTTCAGTTTTGGCCGGAGAAATGTGATCCAGCACGATCGCCAGACGATTCGGGTCGTAGAGTCTGGTGGCGCCGATGCGCTCCATCACGCTGGCTGACCGCCACGTAGCCGTGTGGCTCATCACCAGATCCGGATAGGCTTCCACGATTTCCCCGGGAGTAACGGATGTCTTCCCGGACTTGGCGCTGAGTATCTTTTCGGCGATCGTCATTCTAAAATTGTGCCTCCGGAAAGCACATACGGGAGGGGTGCTGCATGCAACATCAATAGTAACATGCCAATTTTTACAAACTGATATGACAATTCACACGTTCGCGCGATGCGGTCGAAACGCTGCTCAGTTCCAGTAGTTCCGGTCGAGGCTGCGGTATTGGATGGCTTCGGCGATGTGCTTCGCCGCCACCGCTTCGGAGTTGTCGAGGTCGGCGATCGTGCGCGCGACTTTGAGGATGCGATCGTGGGCGCGCGCCGAAAGACTCATGCGGCGCATCGCCATCTCGAGAGTTCGTTCACCGGTTTCGTCGAGAACGCACTTTTTGCGAATCATGCGCGTGGGCATGCGCGAATTGCTATAGCCGCGCGCCTGCTGGATCTCGCGGGCCCGCGAAACGCGCGCGCGCATCTCTTCGGAGGATTCCGCAAGCGCTTCGCCCGCATCTCCGCCGCGCAGTTCTTTGTAGGGCACCGCAGGCACTTCAATCTGGATATCGATACGGTCGAGCAGCGGCCCGCTGATTTTGCCAAGGTAGCGCTGGATGATAGCCGGTGTGCAGCGGCATTCGCGCGTGGCATCGCCATAATAGCCGCACGGACAAGGATTCATCGCCGCAACCAGCATGAAGCTCGCCGGGAAGCACAGGGTCATGCCCGAACGGGCGATGCTCACTGTCAGGTCTTCGAGAGGTTGGCGCAGAATCTCCAGCACATTTCGCGGAAACTCCGGGAACTCGTCGAGGAAGAGCACTCCATTATGCGCGAGACTCACTTCGCCCGGCCGCGGCATACCGGATCCGCCGCCGATCAGCCCGGCATCGGAGATCGTATGGTGGGGCATGCGGAACGGGCGCCTGTGCAGCAGGCCGGCGCCGGCCGGCAATACGCCCGCGATGCTGTGAATTTTCGTGGTTTCGATGGCTTCGTCGAAGGTCAGGGGCGGCAGGATGCCAGCGAACCGTTTGGCAAGCATGGTTTTGCCGGAACCCGGCGGCCCGATCATCAACACGTTGTGGCCAATTTCCACGCATAGAACTCGTTATAAGTGAAAGGGTTGCGGCCTGATGTCCGTCGTGAATCCGGGCAACGCACCGGGGTTGCGCGCGAGTGTATACACAGGAACACCCCAATGCTGAATGATCGCCAGATCCATGATGCCATCCGTGATCTCGACCCGGACCGGGAGAAAATCCCCTGCGGCTCATGCATGGCTCTCGATGAGATGCTTCGCCGCGCGACGGAGCACGGCGTCAAGCAAGGCGAATACACTGCGCGGCTGCAGGATGATTGTCTTGCGGAGAAAAGGCGCGCAGACGGGTTCGAAGCCGCCTGCCGCGCGCAAAGGAAACGCAACGATCGGCTGAGATGGGCACTGTTTGTCTCAATGGTGATCACTGCTGCTGTAACGCTTTGGGCGGTGTTGCATGGCTGAGACCGGGCTTGATCCGCGGGCTTTCTCCGCTGCTCTCCTTGCCTCGCTGAGCCCGCGCCAGCGTGAACTCTACCGGCATCTCACCGGCTCGCCGGACGAAATCAAGATCATTGCGTATCGAATGGGAATCACCAAGCCTACCGCGGCCATCTACGCTGTTCGTGTTTATCGCAAGCTCGGCGTCCACGGTCGCATCGAGCTCATGTATCGCGAGA
>CAZXCO010000720.1:0-12103 GCA_964639095.1 uncultured Solibacteraceae bacterium | reverse complement strand
CACCATCCTGATGTACCTGTTTGCAAGCACGACGCTGGTTCAGGCTTATGTGATACCGACCGGATCGATGGAGGGCAATCTGCGGGTTGGCGATCATGTTCTGGTGGACCGCGCCGCTTATGCAAAGCCCGGCGCACTCGGCCGCTATTTCATGCCTTACGAGGATGTGAAGCGCGGCGATATTGTCGCGTTCCTGTTTCCGGAAGACACGCGGCAGACGTTCGTGAAGCGGGTCATCGGTCTGCCGGGAGATCGCATCCGGATCGTCAACAAACAGGTGATCCGCAACGGGCATCCGCTGACGGAATCTTATACGCAACACATCGACAGCGGGATCGATCCCTACCGCGACAACTTTCCGGCCGGACCGGGTTTCCTGACGACGCCCCGCGGGCGCGACATGTTCGAGCACCACATCGCGAACGGCGAGGTGATCGTGCCGCCCGATACTTTGTTTGTGCTCGGAGATAACCGCGACAACTCTGAAGACAGCCGCTACTGGGGATTCGTGCCGCGCGACTACGTGGTCGGCAGGCCGTGGCTCGTCTACTGGTCGTATGACGCGCCGACGCCGGACCTCGAGCACTGGACTCTCGCGCATGTGGTGGACGTGGCGGAGCATTTTCTGACGAAGACACGATGGGAGAGAACGTTCCTCATCCCGCGCTCCCGGCGGGCGCTGGAAGGCGGCGCGCGATGAGCTGGATGACGCCGCTTCTGCAGTCGACCGCGGATCTGCCGCACCCCGTGGTCACGGTCCTGCTTGCGCTGGCGTTCTCCGGAATCGCAGCTTTGCTGGCGCGGGGAAGCAGAAGGGACCGGATCTGTTATGCGGCCTGGTTCTCAGTCTGTTCCGTCGCCGCTGTGGCAGGCGGCGCATGGGCGATGTTTCTGATTCACGGCTGATGGCGCGCGGGGCCCGCCCGGCGGCCCGCGATGGCATTGACGGCTTCCCAGAAAAACCGCACGTGCTTGAAGATGGCCTCTTCCGAGACCCGTTCCTGATCGCTGTGGGGGCCGAAGCCCATGGCGGCGTCCTCATCGTCAGCCAGTGGCCCGACGCCGTAGCACTGCACGCCCTTTGCGCGAAGGAACGCCATATCCGTTGCTCCGGTCTGCATGTAGGGCAGAGTTTCGACGCCATACACCTTCTTATAGGCGGCTTCGATCGCGTGGAAAGCGTCTGAATCGATGCTGGAGGGCGGGGCAGCGGGGCGCTGGTTGCGGGGGTCGGGGATGACTTCGACGGCCGGATCGTCGATGACCTTTCGCATCATTTCATAGAAAGCCGTGATGTTCTCGTCCGGCAGGGCCCGGATGTCAAGCATGGCTTCCGCCTCCGAGGGAATTACGTTGATCTGATAGCCGGCCTTGACGATGTCGGGCGAAATCGACGTGTGGAGCATGGAGTAAACCCCCGGCTCGTGCAAGGCGAAGTATTCCCGGACGGCGGGGGCCTTTTTCGGATCGAAGAGGCCTCTGAGCCGCGCGGCCTCGTCGGGAGGGCTGATGCCGGCAAGTTCCTCGAAATAGTTCCGGGTTATTTCATTGAAGTGGGTGGGCGGTTCCCACGACGAGAGGCGGTCGATCGCGCGGGCCAGATGCACGATGGCGTTTGACGGCAACGGTCGCGAGCCATGTCCGGCCGGACCTTTCACCAGGAGGCGCGCGGCGCGCGGCTGCTTTTCGGTTGTTTCGACAGTGGCATAGAGCGCTTTGCCGGCGTGACGCCTTACACTGCCGCTTTCCGCGAGACAGACCTCTGAATCGATATCGCTCCAGCGCTCGTTGACCAGGTACTCGATGCCGAAGCTGGTGGCCGCCTCTTCGCCCGCTTCAGAAACGAAGATCACGTCGCGATCGAGAGGAACGCTGGCGCGTTTCAGCATCAGCATGGTCATCAGAGCCGCTGTGAGATCGCTCTTGTCGTCGAGCGCGCCGCGGCCGTAGACATAACCTGCATGGCGTGTGGCGCTGAAAGGCGCGAAATTCCATTTGGAGGCATCGACGCGAACGGTGTCGCTGTGGCCCATGAGGAGCAGGGGTCTTTTCGATCCGTTGCCTTTCAGACGCGCAATCACGTTGGCGCGGGCGGGATCTTTGGCCGCGAGGAGTGCGGGAATCCCCGCGGCATTCAGAACCTTCTGGACGTATTCCGCCACCCGGGTTTCATTGCCCGGCGGATCGGTGCTGTCGATGCGGACCAGCGCCTGAAGATGACGCAACGCTTCGTCGTTGATCCTGGGCCAGTCCGGCGCCTGGGCGAAGCTCAGGGCCGGCAGCAGCAACGCGCCGATCAATAGCGGCGCGATCCGTTCGGACATGGGAACAGTCTAGCTCAGGTGGTGAAGTTCACCTGGTGCAGAGGCAATCCGCCAGCCGCGCTGCCGATGGTACTCGGCGACCAGTTCCTCGAGGCGCTCCCGGCTCAGCGCGGCCGTCGGATCGTTGGGCAGTGGCGTTTTCAGGAAACGCTCGGGCAGAGTATCTTCGGCCGGCGTCCAGCCGGCGAGCAGATTGAATTCGCGGCGAGCCTGCACGATGCGCCGGGCGGTCTCGCGCAGTTCTTCCGCCGTGACGTCCCATCCGGTCACGTCCCGCAGCATCTCCGCGGCTTCAGAGTAGAAATCTTCGAAGACGCCGCGCAGGAACTTGCAGACGATGAGGGAGTCCATCAGAGCGGCCTTGTCTTCGGTGTCGATCGCATGGCGCACGGCATCGAGGGTTATGTGCCGCCGGTCCACCTTATCGGAGAAATCGACTTCATAGGCGCCGCTGCGGTTGTGGTCGGCGCCCCGCGCGCCCACTGCGAAGCCGAGGGCCATCGTCTGCAGCGCCCGCGGTTCATAGCCGGGAATTTCGAGTCCCTTCACCTGCGGCGCAATAGCGATGCTGTCGTGCCCGATTTCGAAAGCGGCGCGGCGGCTGCCCTCCGCGAGCAGATTCCCGATGCCTTCCCGGGCGCCAATCCAGTCGATTGCGCGCAACAATGCCTCGCCGCTGCCAAAGCGCAGCCATGGCTCATCCAGCCACCCGCGCTCGACACACTCCATCGCGAACGCGATGGTTCCGCCGGCGCTGATGGTGTCGAGCCCCAGTTCGTCGCAGCGTTGCGAGGCCCGCAGCACGGTATCGGGGTCGCTGATGCCACAGAGCGAACCCAGCGCGAAGAGGCTTTCGTACTCCACGCGCACGCCGCTCTTGCCGAGTGAATAAATGTGCTCGCAGCCGATCGTGCAGGCGACGCAGCTCTCGCGTGTTTTGGACCGTGTAGCGCTCAACTGTTCGGGCGAAAGGCTGGCGGCTTCGGCGAATGAACCGCTTTGAAAATTCCGCGTCGGCAGTGCGCCGAACCGGTTGAACGTGAGCAGATTGGCCGCCGTGCCCAACTCGCGGTACTTGGCCGTTGCCGGACCGAACGATCGTTTCGAGAGAGACCGGCTCAGTTCGGTGAGCTCGCGGGGGTGCGCCCACTCGGCGCGCTTCGATCCCCGCAGCGCGATGGCCTTGATGTTCCTGGATCCCAGTACGGCGCCGCTGCCGCCGCGTCCGGCGTGACGTCCGTCGTGCGAGATCGTTGCGTAACGGACCAGATTCTCGCCTGCCGGGCCGATCGAGGCGACCCGGTAACCCGCGCCAAGCCGGGAACGCAGCGCCGCTTCTGTTTCCCGGCACGTCAGCCCGCGAAACTCCGCAGCGGATTCCAGGCGAATGGTTTCATCGATCACCAGAACCGAAGGCTCCGGCGCGCGCCCCGCGATCACGATGGCGTCGCATCCGCAGCCCTTGCCGGCAAGGGCGAAACCGCTGCTGGCCAGCGAGTCATTAATGCGCCCGGTCAGCGGGCTCTTGCTGACGACGGCGAATTTCGCCGACGTGGTCAGGGGACTTCCCACCAGAGGGCTGAAGGCGAAGACGATCGGGGCTTCGGGCGCAAGAGGATCCATAGCCGCCGCTCCGTGATCGAGCAGCAGCCGCACCCCCAGTCCGCTGCCCCCGATGAACTGGCGCAAAACCCATTCTTCCAGCGGCACGAATTCGCCCGTGCCCTGGGAAACATCGATCCGGAGAAAACGGCCGTGGTAGCCGAAAGGCACTTTCTATCCTCCCGCGTCGGCGGAAAGGATCAGCACGCGATCTTCTTCGCCGAGCGGCGTTCCTGGGTCGCTGATAAACCGGTCGCCATTCAGGTTGGCGACGAATGAGGGGTGCAGGCGGCCCGCTCCGATGAACGTGCCGAGGGAGGGAATCCGGACGGCAAGCTGTCCGAGGAGTTGCCCCAGCGTTTCCGCATGCATTTCCATTTCCGGAACGCCGGCGCGGTCGCGTGGAACCCCGAAAAACTCAACGTGCATAAGTAACGCTGGTATATCGCCGGGAATCAGCGGTCGAACCCGTCCAAATGATAGCATGGGACTGGGCCGCGGCAGACCCGCAATGGCCACTTCAAATCGCCGGATCACGATGAAAATTCATGGAATTCGACTGCTGTCTGGTGGGGAGCGATGAAAGACCTCGTATCCCTGCCGACGCCTGAATCGAGCCCGTCCGGATCGACGTCCGCAGGGAAGCAGCGTGGCGGCCGGGGCCGGGTGCGTGGCACCCCGAAGGGGCGGCGAGTCGAACCGCAAGCTCTGGCAGAAGTGCGTGCACTGCTTGGCGATGCGCCGCGCAGCCGCGATCTTCTCATCGAGCATCTGCACAAAATCCAGGATCATTACGGCTGCCTCGCGGCGCCGCATCTGGTGGCGCTGGCCTCGGAAATGAAGATGGCCATGACCGAGGTGTACGAGGTGGCGACGTTTTACCATCACTTCGACGTGGTGAAGGAAGGCGGCGTGCCGCCGCCCGCGATCACAGTTCGAGTCTGCGACTCCATCGCCTGCGAACTCGCCGGGTCGCACCATCTGCTGGAAAAGTTGCCGGCGCTGCTGGGCCAGAATGTGCGTGTGCTGCACGCTCCGTGCGTCGGCCGCTGCGAGACCGCGCCTGTAGCTGTGGTTGGCCAGAATCCAATTCCGCATGCAACCGTCGAGCAGGTAACGAAGGCCGTTGAGGGATGCCAGGTGAAGCATCCCTCCGGGACCTGCAACGTCACTCCGGGCCACATCGATTACGACGCTTATCGCGGCACGGGCGGCTATGCACTCGCCGCATCGTGCGTGGCCGGCGAAAGACAAGCTGCGGACATCATTGCGCTGATGGAAGACTCGGGGCTGCGGGGTCTGGGGGGCGCCGGGTTTCCGGCCGGACGCAAATGGAAACTTGTTTCCGCCGAACCCGCTCCGCGCCTGATGGCGATCAATATCGACGAGGGCGAGCCTGGCACTTTCAAGGATCGTTATTATCTCGAACGCGATCCGCACCGTTTTCTCGAAGGCGCGCTCATTGCGGCCTGGGCGGTCGGGATCGACGGGATCTATATTTATCTGCGCGACGAGTATCACGGCTGCCGCGCCATCCTGCGGAAAGAGATTCAGGCGCTTCAGGCGAATCCGCCCTGTGCTCTTCCCCATATTGAGCTGCGGCGCGGCGCGGGGGCTTATATCTGCGGCGAGGAATCGTCGATGATCGAGTCCATTGAGGGAAAGCGCGGCGAGCCGCGTCTGCGGCCTCCCTATGTGGCGCAGAACGGGGTCTTCGGCCGCCCCACTCTCGAGCACAACATGGAAACGCTGCACTGGGTGCGCGACATCATCGAGAAGGGTCCCGCGTGGTTCGCGGGCCATGGCCGCAACGGGCGGAAGGGACTCCGTTCGTTTTCGGTGAGCGGGCGGGTCAAAAAGCCCGGGGTGCATCTCGCGCCGGCCGGCATCACGCTCCGCGAGCTGATTGACGAATACTGCGGCGGAATGCTCGACGGCCATGAGCTGTACGGCTATCTGCCGGGCGGAGCTTCGGGCGGCATTCTGCCGGCGTCCATGGCGAACATACCGCTCGATTTCGACACGTTGAATCCCTACGGCTGCTTCATCGGATCGGCCGCGATCGTGGTCCTTTCCAACCACGATACGGCGCGGGCGGCCGCGCGCAATGTGATGAAGTTTTTTGCCGACGAATCCTGCGGGCAATGCACGCCGTGCCGCGTCGGCACGGTCAAGGCGCTCCAGTTGATGGAACAGAAGCGGTGGGACGCCCCGCTGCTTCAGGAGCTGTCCCAGGCCATGATGGATTCCTCCATCTGCGGCCTCGGGCAGGCCGCCCCCAATCCGGTTCTCACCGTTTTGAAATACTTTCCGGGAGAAGTCGAATGATGCAGCAGACAAACGGTTTTCACAAACCGATGGCGATCTCCTTCAATCTGAATGGCAGGGCCGTAAGCTGCCGTCCGGATGAAACGATCCTCGAGGTCGCTGACCGGAACGGCGTCGAGATTCCACGCCTTTGCTATATGGAGGGCATGCGGCCGGACGGCAACTGCCGCACCTGCATGGTCGAAATTCAGGGCGAGCGCGTGCTGGCCCCCTCCTGCTGCCGCTATCCCAAAGAAGGGATGAACGTCACGACCGACAGCCCGCGCGCGGTGACCAGCCAGAAGATGTCGCTGGAACTGCTCCTGTCCGACGTTCCCGAGAAGTCCTACACTCTCCATTCCGAACTCGACTTCTGGGCGAAGAAACTCTCTCTCGGAAAGCCGCGTTTCGCCGCACGGACCCAGCCCGCCGAGGATCTTTCGCACCCCGCGATGGCGGTGAATCTCGATGCCTGCATCCAGTGCAACCGGTGCGTGCGCGCCTGCCGGGAAGTGCAGGTGAACGACGTCATCGGCTACGCCTTCCGGGCCAGCCAGTCGAAGATCGTGTTCGATCTCGACGATCCCATGGGCGAATCGACCTGCGTCGGCTGCGGCGAATGCGTCCAGTCATGCCCGACCGGCGCTCTGATGCCCGCCCGCTCCGCCGGTACCATCGTGCCGGACAAGAAGGTGGATTCGGTGTGCCCGTACTGCGGAGTCGGCTGCCAGTTGACGTACAACGTCAAGGACAACAAGATTCTCTACGTCGAGGGGCGGGATGGGCCGGCCAATTCGAGCCGGCTGTGCGTGAAAGGGCGTTATGGCTTCGATTACGTCCAGCACAAGCATCGCCTGCGGGGTCCGCTGATTCGCAAGCCCGGCGTTCCCAGGACGAAAGACTTTGTGGTCGATCCCGAAAACTGGCAGGAGGTCTTCCGCGAGGCCACCTGGGAGGAAGCGCTGGATGTCGCGGCCAAAGGACTGCGCGAGATCCGCGACAAATACGGGAAGCGGTCGCTCGCCGGTTTCGGCTCGGCCAAATGTACGAACGAGGAAGCGTACGTATTCCAGAAGCTCGTACGCACAGGCTTCGGTTCGAACAACGTCGATCACTGCACGCGCCTGTGCCACGCGTCAAGCGTGGCGGCGCTCATGGAAGGCATCAATTCGGGAGCCGTCTCGAATCCGGTGCGGGACGTCCGGTTTGCGGAAGTGATCATCGTGATCGGGTCCAATCCGACGGTGAACCACCCGGTCGCCGCGACGTTCATCAAGAACGCCGCGAAAGCCGGAGCGACGCTGATTGTGGCCGATCCTCGCCGCAGCGATCTTGCCCGGCACGCCAAATACTACCTGCAATTCCATCCTGACACCGATGTGGCGCTTCTCAACGCCATGCTGCACACGATCGTGGAGGAGGGACTGGTCAACGAGGCATTCGTCCGCGATCGCACCTCCGGCTATGAAGCGCTGGTGGAGAATGTGAAGAAGTTTTCGCCGGAAGCGATGGCCCCGATCTGCGGGATCGATGCGAAGACGATCCGCGAAGTCGCGCGTTTGTACGCGAAATCGAAGGGCTCGATGATCCTCTGGGGCATGGGGATCTCGCAGCATGTTCATGGTACCGACAACGCGCGCTGCCTGATCGCGCTGGCCCTTTCGACCGGCCAGATCGGCAAGCCCGGCTCGGGACTGCATCCGCTGCGCGGCCAGAACAACGTGCAGGGCGCATCGGACGTGGGGCTGATCCCGATGTGCTATCCCGATTATCAGGTCGTCACGACGCCCGAGGCGCGGCAGCGCTTCGAGAAGTTGTGGCGCACCGAACTCGATCCGGACACGGGCCTTACCGTGGTGGAGATCATGCACGCCTCCAAACGGAAGGAGATTCGCGGCATGTTCATCATGGGAGAGAATCCGGCGATGTCCGATCCGGATATCGACCACGCGCGCGAGGCATTGTGCGCGCTCGATCATCTGGTGGTCCAGGATATCTTTCTGACGGAGACCGCGTATCTTGCGGACGTCGTGCTGGCCGCCACGGCATGGCCCGAAAAAATCGGCACGGTCACTAATACTGACCGCATCGTACAACTGGGGCGGAAAGCGATCGAGCCGCCGGGCGACGCGCGGGAAGACTTCTGGATTCTCAACGAGATTTCCCGCCGCATCGGCGTCGACTGGTATTACAGCCATCCGCGCGAAGTATTCAACGAAATGCGGACGTGCATGGATTCCATCGCCGGCATTACCTGGGAGCGCCTCGAAAGCGAATCCGCGGTGACCTATCCCTGCGTGAAAGAGGGCGATCCGGGAGATCCCGTGGTGTTCATCCGGAACTTCCCCACGAAATCGGGCCGCGGCAAATTCGTTCCGGCCGACCTGATTTCCGCGGCGGAGCGGCCCGACGACGATTACCCGATGGTGCTCATTACCGGGCGGCAGCTCGAACACTGGCACACCGGCTCGATGACGCGCCGGGCGTTGGCCCTCGACTCTCTGGAGCCGGAGCCGGTGGCGTCCGTTCATCCGCTCGATCTGGAAGACCTCGGAATTGAGCCCGGTGGCACAATCACTGTCGAATCGCGGCGCGGCCGGATTTCGCTCTACGCGCGGGCCGACGACGGGACGCCGCGCGGAGCGGTTTTCGTTCCCTTCTGCTATTACGAAGCGGCGGCCAACCGCCTGACGAACCCTGTACTCGATCCGTTCGGGAAGATTCCCGAGTTCAAGTACTGCGCGGTGAAGGTGACGAAGGGGGGGCCCGAGCCGGAGCGTCTGAGCTTCGGTGGCGGCGTGCTCCTGCCGGAACAGGCCTCGCAGCCGGAGCCGGTCGCCGTAAGCGTTTGACAGTCCGGCCCGGCCCGAGCCGCGAAGCATGAGGTAGTTGCAATGCAAGACGCATTGCAAAGAAATCATACTTGCGTATGAGAAGAATGCCCGGCTCGCAGCACTTCCATTGGGGCAAGCCCTGGAGGCTCCATGGAAACCAGCATCCTCATTGTCGAAGATGAAGGGCTCATCGCCCTGGATCTCAAGAAGAAACTGGAACAGGTTGGCTACAAGGTTCCACTGGTCGCGGACAACGCGAACGACGCCATTCTGGGCGTCGAGCAGTTGCAGCCGTCGCTCGTTCTGATGGACATCCGGATTCGGGGGCCGCGGGACGGCATTGAGACAGCGGATGAGATCCGCCGGCAGTTTCACGTGCCCGTGATGTTCGTCACCGCCCACGCCGATCGCGAAACTCTCGAGCGCGCCAAAATTACCGAACCCTTCGGCTACATCGTCAAGCCCTTTCACAGCGTTGATTTCCGGGCCCAGATCGAAATGGCGCTCTGGAAGCACAAAATGGAGCAGAAGCTCCGGATCAGCGAGGCGTGGCTGTCGACGACTTTCCGGAACGTGGCGGACGCGCTGATTGCGACCGATCGCGAAGGCAACGTCGCCTTCATGAACACGCCGGCCAGCACGCTTACGGGGTGGGATTGGCGGGAAGCCAAAGGGAAACCGCTCCTCGACGTCTTTCAGGTGTTCGAGGAAGCCACCGATCTGCCCGTTTTTCATCCTCTGGAAGCGATTTATGAAGGCCGGGAACTGAGCACGGCCCCCCGCACTTACAAGCTGCGGGCGCGCGGCAGCGCCGATGCGGTGCTCGTTGAAACCGAGATGTCCGCCAATCGCGACGAGGGCACGCTGCTCGGCATCATTGTGGTCTTTCGCGACGTCACCGCCCGCCGGAGAGCCGAAAAACAGCAGCAGCAGCTCCAGAAAATGAACTCGCTGGCGCTGATGGCGATTGGGCTCGGGCGGGAACTCGCCGACTCGCAGCGCCGGATGGACGATTGCCTCAAGCAGTTGATCGCGCAATCGACCGGGGCGAGCCTGCGGATGCTCGGGGATGTGTATCAGCTTGCTTCCTACCAGCATTCCATCGTGCAGCAGTTGATTTCGCTTGGAAAAACCGACGGCGGCGATACCGTCACGGTTGACGTCAATGCGATCCTCTCGGAACTCGAAGCAAAGTTCCGCAAAACGCTTGGCGTGCGCCGGACGTTTAGCATGAAACTCGAGCCGGACCTGCCGTGGATTCGCGCGGACTCGCTGGCACTGCGGGAAAATCTGATCCGGCTGGTGGCCGATTCACGGCAGGCGATGCCCGACGGGGGAAGCGTCGAGATCTCCACCCGCGCGATACATACCGGGGATGACCCGGAAGGCAAGGCGGAACTGGTTGAGATCGCCCTCCGCGACACGGGGAAGAGCATTCGTCCTGGCGCGAGAGACAGGGTCTTCGAGCCTTATTATCAGTCCCGGCCCGGGAGCGGCAACCCGGGTTTCTCGCTCGCGCTCGTGTATCAGTTCGTGGCCCTGAACGGCGGCTCGATCGAGGTCGAGGCCAATCGCGGCGAGGGCGCGGCGTACCTCCTGCGGTTTCCTGCCGTGCCGAACTCGCTCAAGGTTCGCGGAGACAGCGAACGCATGACGGCGTCAGCCTGAGCGCCTGGGCCGGCAGCGCCGTCAGTCGGAGATAATCATCGTCGGGCCGGGTATGCTGGCCGCTTCTCCCGCCTGCTTCATCACCTGCTCGGCGATTTCGTAATACCCCTTGGCGCGTTTGTCGTCCGGGCCGAACGTCGCAATGGGCTTGCCCGTGTCTCCGCCGATGCGCACATGCGGGTCGAGCGGCAGGGCTCCCAGGAACTTCACCCCCATGGTCTCCGCAGTGCGGCGTCCACCGCCGGTGCTGAACACGTCGATCCGCTCTTCGCAGTGCGGGCACATCAGCCAGCTCATGTTCTCGACGATCCCGAGCAGCGGCACCTTCACCTGTTCGAACATGCGCACCGCCTTGCGGGCGTCTTCGAGCGCCACGTCGGAAGGCGTCGTCACGACCACGGCTCCGGTAACGGGCGCAGTCTGAATCAGCGACAACTGCACATCGCCCGTGCCGGGGGGCAGATCGATCACGAGATATTCGAGTTCGCCCCAGTCCACGCCGCGCAAAAACTGCTGGATCACGCTGTGCAGCATCGGACCGCGCCACACGAGCGGCTTGTCTCCGGGGCTGAGAAAGCCCATCGACATCAGCTTCACGCCGAAATTCTCGAGCGGCTGAATGCGCTCACCGATCGCCGACGGAGTCTGATTGGTGCCCATCATCAACGGCACGTTTGGGCCGTAGACATCAGCATCGAGCAGCCCTGTCGCATGGCCGAGGCGCGCCAGCGCGATCGCGAGATTCACCGCTACAGTGGTCTTTCCCACACCGCCTTTGCCGCTGCCGACGGCAATCAGATTCTTTACTCCCGCGATCGGCAACTTCGGCTGCGCGGCTTGACCCTGACCATGACCCGGACTCATCTGCTTTAATTCTAGATGGTCTTCGTTTGTCCCCCGTCTGCGTCAACTAAAGAGGCCTGCAGCAGGCGTCTGTCAGGGCCGGGAAGAAAGGCTGCCAGCGCGGCGACCTTACGGCTCGGTGCCGTTTTGAGCTGCGCCCCGCGGTCCGCTTCGGTCCGAGGTCGATCGCGTTCGCCCGAAGCGGTTACGGCTTCCAGATGGTCTTCGTTTGTTCCGCGTCCGCGTCGGTCAAAGAGTCCTGCAGCAGGCGTCCGTCAAGGCGGGGAAGAAAGCCTGCCAGCGCGGCGAACCTGACAGCTCGGTGCCGTTTTGAGCCGCGCCCCGCGGTCCGCACGGGTTCCGGATTGAGGGCGTTCACCGAACCCGCCGATGGATACTGAGAACCCCGCAGCAGGCGCCTGTGGGGCTGAGGAGGACCGCCATCAGCGCGGCGACATTACGGCTCGCTGCTGTTTTGATTTGCCGCGAGCGGCGGTCCGCTTCGCTCCGGGCTCAATCGCGTTC
>CAZXCO010000719.1:0-2072 GCA_964639095.1 uncultured Solibacteraceae bacterium | reverse complement strand
GCCGGCATAGAGGCTCTCATCGAACGTCAGCGTAATCTCGGTGCCGCGGCAAAAGCCCCGCCAGGCCTCGCTTCCGACGCGAAGCATCGTGGGCCGCGACTCCAGTTCCCGGATGCCCTGAATCTGCTGCAGCAGATGGGGCTGGTCGCCGAAACAATAGACCCGCAGAATTTCCCGCAGAGCGTCGAGCCCGTTCTGGCCGCTTTCGAGCGAGAGATGGTTCAGCGAGAGGTTCGAGATCAGTTGCCAGACCGCGGGTCCTCCCAGCGGTGGATAGACGGGCGCCGTGGGCCTGCTGAGACACGACGCGGTAACCGGGCCGACATCCTCCATCTGCAGCCGGGCGCCCGGCGGAACTTCGGTCGCAAGCCATCGATTGGTGCACAGCGTGTGCGCGAAGACCATCTCCGCGGGCGGTGTCGCAGGATTGAAATCCAGATCGAGAAAGGAGATCCAGGTATCGGTGCCCGGCAGATCCTCGCGGCCGGTCAAGACGCGGCGCGTGTGCCAGAACGCCTTCGGTTCCGATCCGGCAGCAGTGTGGCGGAACGAATAGAACGGCTCGAAGCGGCGGGTATCGTCCTGCGGGTTGGTCGAACCCGTCACTTTGACAATGGAATGAATCTCGGTGGTTCGCTCACGCCGGATGTCGGCGATGAGGCGGTAGTAGAGCTGGCGCTGATCGAGCCGGACGGGTTCGCTCGTCCGGGGAAACAGATTCGCCACCGGCGTACAGCCGGGAACGAAACCCTCGGGCCGGACTGCCAGTTTCTCGCGCGGTACGCGATCCAGCAGGAAGAGCACATCGAACGCCCCTTGCGACTGATGTCCGCTCAAATGCCGGATGTCCACAAACAGGTACTTCTCGGGGAAGTGCAGGTACTCCTGCAGGAGCCTGTACCCGGGATGCGCATGCGGCGGGTGGGCCAGCACATCTTCTTCACGGCCGAATCCAGCCGCTGATAGTGCTGTTGCGGGCAGCCGGACGGGAGTCGTGCTGTTCTCCGGGAGGATGCAGACGCCCAGCAAGGCGGAGAACAACAGCTCATAAATCGTGTAGGCGGAACCCACGCGCGGATCGAGAAACAGCCGCAGATCGTCGAGTTCAAGATCCGCCAGCGAGCCGGCGCTGGCCGCGATCCGGAGACGGAGAACGCCGGCAACCCGGGGATCGCCGCTGAGGAAGTCGAATTTCGCGCAGGGTTCGAGCGCGACTTCCGCGATCTCAATGGGCCAGACCGTCACCGGATAGCAAGTCCGAAACCGGCATGTTGCGCCGCCCTGCCCGTAAGCGAACAACGAAGTGTGTTTGGGAATCAGATGGCCCGTGGTGAACTTTCCCCGCCGCGCATCGATCTGGAAGCGCGCGACCGCAAGTGGCGGGATGGGCTGAATCAGGTGCGGGTACAGGACGCCGAGAAGCGACGAGGTGATCTCGGGAAATTCCGCGTCCAGCTCGTGCTGGATGCGCGCCGTGAGAAAGGCAAAGGATTCGATCAGCCGCTCGACGTGGGGGTCCGCCGGGTGGCCGTCCTGAAGTTCGAGGCGGCTGGCCACCATCGGATACTGGGCCGCGAATTCCCGGCCCATGCTGCGAAGGTAGGAGAGTTCCTCGGTATAGTACCGAAGCAGATCGTCGGAATTCATGCGCGCTGCGCCATCGTCTTCGATTGTCCAACGACGGCGCTGCTCTCGCCCGCGCGCACTTCAAGCGGGAAGCTGACGGGCTCCGGGATCATATTCATTCGGATTTTCCCCTCAATGAATCCAACCAGCACGCGGGGGTCGCGGGGGTCCGCCCCCAGACTCACCCGCACCTGGTCCAGCCGCGGCTCGAAGGCCTCGACGATCCGGCTGATCGACGCGGCAAGAGCTTCTGACGCGGGGATGTCGGTTGGGGTGACATGGGCGAAATCAGGGAGGCCGTAGTTGATGCAGGTACCTGGTCGCCCCTCAGAGCAGGACGTGCCCGGAGGCGTTCTCGTGTTCAGCAGCCGCTGCAGATCGCGGCGCACTGATTCGATCACGCCACCGGGAGTGAGACTTCGGAACGGCTCCGGCGGATGTCCAAA
>CAZXCO010000718.1:0-3349 GCA_964639095.1 uncultured Solibacteraceae bacterium | reverse complement strand
AATACTTCGACGAAAACATGCTCGATGCCCTGGGCCGGGACCTGAATATCCAATGGGTGCGCCGCCGTCCGTGGTACGGACTCGCGTGGGCGCTACGCCCGTTGAAGGCGCGTCTCGCGTCGCGCCGCCCGCCGTCGCAATTTCTGATTCTGGTGGGGAGGTTTGTGTGATTATCCTGCTGCACCCGCGCGCGGTCCGGCCGAAGAACCGCCGCTTCCCTCTGGCGATCCTCTCGATTGCGGCTGCTCTCGAGGGCAGGGAAGAGTATGTGATTGTCGACGGCAATCTCGATCCTCATCCGCAGCGCACGATGGACGACGCGATGGCCCGGCATCCGGTGGAGTTGCTTGCGGTTTCGGTGATGCCCGGTCCGCAGATGGTGGCGGCAATCGCGCTCTGCAAGGAGTTCCGCCGCAAATATCCGAAAGTGCCGATCGTCTGGGGCGGATACTTTCCTTCGCTCTACACCGACGCGACGCTGAACGCCCGGTATGTCGATTTCGTTGTGAAAGGGCAGGGCGAGGAAACGCTTCCCGAACTCCTTTCGGCGCTGCGGGGCGAGCGAAAGCTCTCCAGTGTCGCCGGGCTTTCGTGGAAGGATTCGTTCGGGCTTCATGTGCACAATGCGATGCGCCCGCTGCGATCTCCCAACGATTTCCCGGTGCTTCCGTACCATCGGCTTCAGAACGTGGAGAAGTACCTGCTGCCGACGTTTCTCGGGCATCGCACGGCCGTTCACCATGCGAGCATCGGATGCCCGTTCCGCTGCCAGTTCTGCGGAGTCGTGCCGATCTTCGACGGGCGCCAGAAAATGGAAGCGGCCGAGCGCACAGCTTCGGTTCTCGGCGGTCTGCAGCGCAACTATGGCATCGACGCCGTTCAGTTCTACGACAATAATTTCTTCCTGAATGAGAGCCATGCGCTTGACCAGGCGGAGCGGCTGATTCCGCTCGGGCTGCGCTGGTGGGCCGAGGGCCGCATCGATACGATGCTGCGGTACTCCGATGACACGCTGCGGGCCATCCGCCGGGCGGGCGCGACGATGATCTTCTTTGGCGCCGAATCGGGCTCCGACGAAACGCTGCGGGCAATGAACAAGAAGATCACGGCCGATCAGACGCTGGAGCTGGCCGCGCGCATCCGCAAGTTCGACATCATTCCGGAGTTTTCGTTCGTGGTCGGGAACCCGGCGGATCCGAAGCGCGACACAGCCGACACGATCCGCTTCATCCGCCGCATCAAGCGTCTGAATCCGTCGGCGGAAATCATCGTTCAGCATTACATTCCGACGCCGCACCCCGACGGCATGTATGGCCGCATCGACGGCGAAGTGAAGTTCCCGGATACGCCGGATGAGTGGGCGACCGAACGCTGGCTGAATTTCACCATCCGCCAGGACCCGCGTTTGCCCTGGCTTCCGGGCAGAGTCAAGCGCCGGATCGACAACTTCGAACTGGTGATCAACTCCCGCTGGCCGACCGTACAGGACATTCATCTGCCGCGCTGGAGCCGGGTACTGCTGCAATCGCTCAGCAGTTGGCGGTATGCGTCGGGATTTTATGCGGCGCCGTTCGAGCTGATCTGGGCGCAGAAGCTGGTCGCGCTTCGAAAACCGCGATGGGAGAGCCTCTAGTGCCTGCGCTCATCGGCGCAATCGAGGGGCATCGGATCTGGGCGCGGGACTATGACGAGGCGCCGAATCCGCTGCTCGCGCTCGAAATGCGTCTGGTCTCGCCGCGTCTCGATGCGCTTTGCGGGCTTCGTGTGCTCGATGCGGGAAGCGGCACCGGGCGCTGGATGGAATGGCTCGCGGGCCGGGGCGCGCAGGTGTTCGGAATCGACGGCTGCCTCGAGATGGTTCAGCGGGCGGCCCAGAAGCCGGGTCTCGCGGGCCGGGCGGCGCTCGGCGATCTGCGGCGCATTCCCATCGCGAGCGACGCCGCGGATCTCGCGCTGTGCTCCTTCACGATCGGATATCTTTCGCCGCCCGGGCCTGTCTTCAAAGAACTGGCGCGCGTGGCGCGGAGGGTCATGGTCGCGGACCTTCATCCCGATGCGGCGCGCGCGGGTTGGACCCGTTCCTTTCGTTCAGGGGATCGCGTCTACGACCTGATCCATCACGGGCACTCCGTTGCGGATCTCGACGACAGCGCGAGCCGCGCCGGGCTCACGCGAGAATGGCGCGTCGAAGGCGGGTTCGGCGAACCTGAGCGTGAAGTTTTCCGGCGGGCGGGCAGGGAACACGTCTTTGAGAGCGCCTGCCGGATTCCGGCGGTTCTGGCGACGTTATGGCGAAGATAGTCCGGCTCGCGGGCGCCCGTGTTGCGCTCGATGCGCAGCGCACGGAGCGCATGGACCTCATGATTCACGGCCGCCGCATTCTTCCCTTCGACGTCCACGCCCCTGCCTCCGTTGAACTGGATCTCAGCGGCCATCTTCTGCTGCCCGGGTTGATCAACGCGCACGATCATCTGGAGTTCAATCTTTTTCCGCGTCTCGGCAGCGGGCCTTATCCCAATGCGTCTGTCTGGGCGGCCGACATTCACAAGCCCGACCAGCCGCCGCTGAGTGAGCATCTCCGGATTCCGAAGGCCGTCCGGCTGCACTGGGGCGGAATCAAGAATCTGCTGAGCGGCGTCACGACGGTTGCGCACCATAACCCCTTCGAGCCGGATATTTTCAACGATCGCTTTCCTGTGCGCGTGGTGCGGCGCTTCGGCTGGTCTCACTCACTCCACTTCAGTCCGGACCTCCGCAAGAGTTTTGATTCGACGCCGCCTTACTGGCCGTTTATCGTGCACGCCGCGGAGGGCACGGATGAATCGGCGCACGCTGAAATTCCGCGACTGCGCGAGATGGGCATTCTTGACCAGCGCACCATACTTGTGCACGCGGTCGGGATGACGCCGCGCGCGCTCGACGCCATCCGCGAGAGCCGGTCGTCGATCGTCTGGTGCCCCACTTCGAATCTGTTTACGCTGGGCCGGACGCTCGGGCCGGAGACGCTCCGCTCCGGCGCGCCTGTCGCGCTCGGAACCGACTCCGCCCTGACCGGCAAAGGCGATCTGATCGACGAAATCCAGTGCGCGGCGAAGATTTCCGGATGGATCTATCCCCGGATCTATCCCATGGTGACGACGGCAGCCGCACGCATGCTGCGGTTGAGCGGGGGGCAGGGAACGATCGTCGGGCGCGGCGCGGCGGATCTCGTTGCGGTTTCCGACAAGGGTCAGACCCCGGCGGACGCCCTGCGCAATCCTCTCCCGGAGATGGTGATGGCGGGGGGGCGCGTCATGCTGATGTCGAATCGCTTTGCGGAATCGCGTGGCGTGCCCGTCTGGAAGGGATT
>CAZXCO010000717.1:0-3281 GCA_964639095.1 uncultured Solibacteraceae bacterium | reverse complement strand
CATCCCTGGCGCGCCGCATAACTCAGAGCGGTGAGGCCGCCTCCGTCTTTGGGTACCGGCCTGCGAAAGAACGCAAAATCCGACGCTGTGGCTGTTTCCGGATTGAGCGTCGGCCCGCTGTTCCCGCCGGCAGCGCCACGTGCCCCGCGGC
Organism: uncultured Solibacteraceae bacterium; assembly: GCA_964639095.1. Classification (GTDB taxonomy): domain Bacteria; phylum Acidobacteriota; class Terriglobia; order Bryobacterales; family Bryobacteraceae; genus BOG-234. The sequence goes on along the minus strand of CAZXCO010000717.1, from coordinate 3,130 downwards.
CCCGTCCCGCGCGTCCTGGTCCACGGCCTCCTGCGGCCGCCCCGCGCGGACCCGCGCCACGGTCAACTGCGCCGACTCCGCCCGCGCCCTGCGCCGACGCCCGCCGCGCCTGAATAGTTGGCGCCAGGTTCAGCCGGGAATTCCGCGTGTCGGGATCGGTAATTGCTTTCACGTCGGCGCCCCGCGACGCCAGCAACTTGATGGCATCGGCGTGGCCTTGCTCGGCGGCCCACATCAGTGCCGTGGTGCCGCGCAGCTTTTCCTTCGCGTTCACGTCGGCCTTGTGATCCAGCAGGACTTTAATCGCATCCACGTCGCCGTCGCGGGAAGCCAGCATCAGCGCCGTTTCTCCGTTTGGCTCGGGCTCGTTGGCGTCCGCGCCGCCCTTCAGAAGCCTTTCGAGCATGGCGGCGTTGCCATTCGTGGCAGCGAGAGAAAGCGCGGTGGCGCCGTCATGGTTGGCAAGTTTTGGGTTTGCGCCCGCCTTGATCAGCATATCGGCGAGCGGGATATTGTTCATGTAAGCGGCCCACTGCAGAGCAGTGGCTCCATCGGCCTGAGGCGCATTGACATCCGCCTTCTTTGCGATGAGGGCCTTGACTGTCGCAAGGTCGCCTTTCTCGGCGGCATCCGCCACGGGACTTCCCGTGGCGGCAATGCCGTAAGCAGCCAGACCTAAAGTCAGCGCGGCTGCGCAAGCTGTAAATGCATGTGAAACGCGCATCGTTAATCGTCTCCGTTCCAACTGGCCGGGCTGCCTCCTTGTTAAACGAGACCCGGGAGCAACCCTGTGCTGTCGCCGATGCTGTCCTGGTGAAGCCCGTACATCGACAGAATGCTCAGCAGCAGATTTCCGGTCGTAATCGTCTTGGTCTTGAACGGCAGGTGGCGGCCACCCTTGAGTTGACCACCCGCGCCGCCGACCAGGACGTGCGGAACGTCGTAGTGGAGGTGCTGGTTTGAGTCGCCCATATTGGTGCCATAGAGAATGAGCGAGTGGTCAAGCAGCGTTCCGTCGCCGTCAGGCGTTTTCGCAAGCTTGTCCGCGAAGTAGGCCAGGCACTTGATGTGATACTGGTTCAACTTCGAGTACTCTTTGATGCGGTCGGGGTTCTCTGCGTGATGCGATCCGCCATGGAAGCTCAGGGACGGCACATCGCTTGCGGGATATGCGCGGCCGGTCAGGTCGCGAGCATAGAGCACCGCGGAAACACGCGTGATGTCGCCCTTGAACGCGAGCGTCTGCAGATCGAAATGCAGCTTGACGTGTTCGTCGAACGATTCTGGAATACCCGCGGGAACGACAATACCTTCTGTCGTCTGAGCACCGGTGGCCTTCTTTGCGAGAGCCAGCCGCCGCTCGATTTCGCGGATATCGTCCGTGTACTCGTCCAGCCTTTGGCGATCGCTGACGTCGAGATCCTGCTTGAAACGCGCCAGGCTCTTGGTTACGGAGTCGAGAATACTGCGGTCCTGCTCGCGGCGCGCCGCGCGCTCTTCCGCGCTTCCGCCGTCCCCGAAGAGCTTCTCGAAGACGATCTGCGGATTCAGTTCCATTGGCAGGGGCTGCGTCGGAGACGACCACGAAACCGAGTTGGTGTAGGCGCAGCTATAGCCTTCGCCGCAGTTGCTCGAGTTCGCGCCCGGATCTTCGATCGCGAGCTGCAGGGAGGGAACCAGTGTTTCCTGCCCGATTTTCTGCGCAATGAGCTGGTCAATAGTCGTACCGTCCCGAATGTCGGCGCCGGTAGTCTTCTTGGGCTTGTCCGCGCACATATAAGCTGCGGCAACCCAGTGATCGGCACCCGTTACTCCGGGAGGTGGTTCAGCTGATTTGGACCAGAGTCCGCTCATTATGACCGTATGGTCCCGGAAGGGCTCGAGAGGCTTGAAGATAAAGGGAAAATTACCGGCTTCCAGAACAGGTTTCTCTGGAATCCAGTATCCCGGAGCCATGCCGTGGGGCACGAAGATGCCCGTGAAGCGCGTCTTCGGGACTGCCGCCGTTTTGGCCAGGGGCGTTTGAGCGGGAACCATGGAATCCAGAAACGGCAAGGCAAGCGTTACTCCGGCGCCGCGTAAGAATGCTCGCCGGTGAATATGCTTCCTGGTAATGAACATCAGCTATCGGGTCTCCTGTTTGCGATTCTATTCTTTTTACCTGATTCTATAGTGTCTTCTTTTTTGGCGCGAGTTCTTCAGCCGCTGCACGCTGCTGACTCGGCTTCGCGTCGCTGCTGATCTGGAGCTTGCTGTTCATCTGGAACGGCTCGCTCTTGACCACACCGAGTACCAACGAAGAAAAACGATAGTTATCGCTCTTTGCCTGATGGACGATCGACCGGACCAGAGGCATGTCGAAATATTCCGTCCCGCGGCCCAGAGCGTAAATCATGAGCTTCTCGGTCGCAACCCGCACGAACTGAGGCGAGTAGTGAAGCAGAGCGGCCCGGAGACCGTTCACGCCATCGAGTTTGCTGCCGTCGACGAGGACGCCGTCGGGATTGATCGGGGAGCCGTCATCCGTGGTGCGCCACGCGCCCACCGCATCGAAGTTTTCGAGCGAGAAGCCGATCGGATCCATGATCTTGTGGCAGCTCGCGCAGGGTTCATTGGCGCGGTGCATTTCCATCTGCTGTCTCATGGTCGGCCGTGCGCCGCCGTGGACGTCGGTCGCAATTACCTTCAGCGCCGGCACGTTGGGAGGCGGCGGAGGCGGTTCGACGCCGAGGAAAACCTGCAGCACGGTCTTGCCGCGCTGCACCGGAGACGTTCCGGACGGCTTCGAGGAGATTGTTTCGAAGTAGCCCTTCCCGAGCAGTCCACGGCGCATCTGGAAGTCCGGCCCGAGAGTGATCCGGCGGAAATCGCTGCCATAGATATTCGGGATGCCGTAGTGCTTGGCGAGGCGTTCGTTCACGAAGGTGTAATTGGCGTCGATCAGATCCGTGACCGGCCGGTCTTCATGAATAATGCTGCCGACAAAGAGCTGAATCTCCTTCAGCATGGCGTTCCGCAGATTGTCGTCGAAATCGGGGAATTCGGACGTCACGGGGGTCTGCGTCTGCAAAGCCCGCACGCCCAGCCACTGCGCGGCGAAGTTGTTCACCAGCGCTTCCGACTTCGGATC
>CAZXCO010000716.1:0-2227 GCA_964639095.1 uncultured Solibacteraceae bacterium | reverse complement strand
CGGGAGTTGGTCGGTCTGGGGGACCAGCACGTGGACTTTGCATTCGCTTATGGCGCCCCGGCAGGACCTCGAGCGTTCGTGAGCACCATAAAATTGCGCCAGGCCGGGTTCACGAAGGCGATTGACACGGAAAGCTCGTTCCGCAATGCGCTGCAATCCCTGATGGACCGGAAGCTGCTGCCGCCAATTTCAAAGTAATCGTCACGCCGCGAGGCGCGACTGGTAATGGCCAACAGCATCGCTCATGATTCTGAACCGGCGCCAACCGAATGGTGACGGCCGAGCGTCACCATCGCTTTGACAGTCCTGACACTGGACCGGTCCGTAGTGTCACTGGTCTCGGGAGCGCCTCAGCAATATCAAGCGCTTGAAGAACGTCCAGGCCTGGCACGCAGGTTGCGTTCTCTCAGTCGAAATTCTATTCCCAGGGGGTACACGGAGGCGAGATATGAGCACAACAACCGAGAAGACTCCGGTTCGCGGCGTTTTCAGCCGCGCTGAAACCCGGACAAACGGACAAGCTGAGAGCGAAGTCTGCGGGAAACTGGCCCACAAGGTCGCAGTGATTACAGGTGGTTCAAGCGGCATGGGCCTTGCCACGGCAAAGCGTTTTGTCCAGGAAGGCATGGATCACGTGTTTGTTACGGGCCGTCGAAAGGACGTCCTGGACGCGGCGGTCGCTGAAATCGGAGAAAAGGCGACGGGATTCCCCGGCGATGTCGCCAGCCTGAGTGATCTTGACCGCCTGTACGAGTTAGTCAAAGGATATGGCCGGGAACTCGACGTGATCTTCGCAAACGCCGGTGTCGCGCAATTGGCGCCATTCGGGAAGGTGGACGAGAAATTCTACGATCTTCATTTCGACGCGAATGTGAAGGGGCTCTTTTTCACGGTTCAGAAGATGCTCCCGCTCCTGAAGGATGGTGCGGCGATCATCCTGAACGCCTCCATCGCAACCGTCAAGGGTTTTCCGGGGATCAGCGTCTATAGCGCCACCAAGGCGGCTGTCCGGTCTTTCGCGCGTACATGGACCAATGAACTCCGCGACCGCCGTATTCGCGTGAACGCGATCAGCCCTGGCCACATCGATACTCCGATTTTCGAAGGATGGCAGCAGGGCGCTGCGCTCACGAAGATGAAAGACGAGCTTGCAAAGACCGTGCCCCTCGGCCGGATGGGAGATCCGGACGAAATCGCAGCAGTTGTCTCATTTCTCGCTTCCGATGAGGCGAGTTACGTCTCGGGCATCGAACTCTTCGTCGATGGCGGCGTGGCCCAGATCTGACGCTGCTGCAAATCTGACAGTACAGAAAGAAAGGACGAATAATCATGAACTGGCTGATGAATCAGCTTGCGAAAATACCCCTCATCAAGGGAGATTTCGATTACCACCTGGTCCGCGCATCGATGGTGATCATCTACTTCTTCTTCGGCTATCAGAAGTGGTTTGATTACGAGGCAAAGGGACTGATCCCATTCTTTACGCATGGCCCCCTCATCTTCTGGATGTATCCGATGTTCGGCATCAAGGGCTCCACTTACCTGCTCGGCGTTTCGGAGTGGCTGTTCGCGGCGCTTTTGCTGGCCGGGTTCTGGAACAAGAAGCTGGGAGTTCTCGGGGGTCTGGGATCGATCATAACTTTCCTGTCCACCGTCACGATCATTCCTTTCATGCCGGACGGGTGGGAAAAATCGGCCGGCGGGTTTCCAGCAATGGTCGGAAATGTTGCGTTTCTGATGAAAGATGTGGTCCTGCTGGCTGTGTCAGTGTACTTGTTCAAACAGGACCTGCTCAGAGCCACGCTTCGAGGCGAAAGTGCAGGACACGAAAAGGACGAACACTTTGCTCCTGCGGATCTTCCCGAACATGCAAGATGGGGGACTCCAGTTCCAGGACACGGAGTTCAAAAATGCATCGTACGCGTTCACTTCTGATTTGGACGACGGCGCTGGTGGCTGTGGGCCGGCGCCGCGCAAACCGCAGGTTCGTTCGACGGTTTTAGGCTTATAGACAAGGCTGGCGATATTCACCAGGCCGGCTGACCTCGCGAATCGGCGTATACATGGTGCTTGACCCCAGGGGAAATGCCGGGGTCGGGCACTCTTCAAATCCGATGCGCCCGACAAGCAGGTCGCGACTGATTTCAAAAAGGATTGCCTCGGTTGCCACGCACCCGCAAAAGAGGACGATTGGATCTACGTCAAAGGCTATCCGGTGCTCCGCTCG
>CAZXCO010000715.1:0-9617 GCA_964639095.1 uncultured Solibacteraceae bacterium | reverse complement strand
GGCATTCCCGATGCATCCGGCGCCCTGATGAAGCGTTGGGTCGCTGCTGCTCGCGAACGCAAACTGCAGGCCGTAATGCTTGTAGGGCTGCGGCGTGCCACCCAGAAAACAGGTCCTCGGCACGTCGCCGCCGCAGCCGGGGCCCGAGTCGGAGTTGAACTTGAAGCCGAACCACCAGTCGACAGCCGTTCCGGACTTCAGGAGGGGCGCAGGGGCCGGCGGACGTTTCGCTGCGAGCGGCGCGGCGCCGGCCGACCAGAGCAGCAACAAAATCTCCACTCCCGCCTGCCTTTTCCTTTGCCGCTCGCGCCTGTGCCACATTCGGGAAAAATAGCTCTTCAAAAAATAAGGGAATGACTGGAATTCTGTTTTGAATTCCCTGAAAATCGTGCGGCGAAGCGCCGTCTTGTTACACACGGAGCCTTGATTCTACCGCGGGGCCGCCTTTGTACTTTTCATACCGGAGAGTGCGGGTGGCCGGTCTTTTCTTCGGCTGCACAGCGGTTACAACGGAAGACATGGGGGTTACCGTGAAACTCTTGCCGAAAATCGGATCGCTTGCCGTATTAACCGTCCTCGCGCTGCCTCTCGCGGCGCAGGACATATCGGGCACGATCGAAGGATCCGTACTCGATCCCAGCGGAGCGTTCGTCTCCGGCGCGAAAGTCACCATCACGAATCTCGACCGGAATCAGGTGGTCCGCACAGTGACGACCGATGCCAGCGGGGCGTATGCGGCGCCGTTCAGTCCCGTCGGCAGATACTCCGTTAAAGTCGAGGCCACGGGCTTCAAATCGGCGACCCGGTCCGACATTGTTCTGAACGTGAACGACGATCTGAAGATCAACATCGCGCTGGAGGTGGGGAGCGTTTCCGAAAGCGTCAACGTGACGGAAGCGTCCGGCGGCGTCGAACTGGCGACCGCGGCCAACACCTCGACCATCGAGGGCACGCAGGTCCGCGAATTGATGCTCAGCACGCGCAATTACGAGCAGCTGGTATCGCTGGCGCCCGGGGTAACGGCCAATTCCACCGATGAACTTTACATCGGGAACTCGGCGCCCGCCGGCACGGCCGCCACGATTCCTTATTCGGTGAACGGCAACCGGAATTCGGCCAATAACTGGACGGTCGATGGCGCCGACAACGTCGATCGCGGCAGCAACCTCACGCTGATGACGTTTCCGAGCGTGGATTCCATCGACGAATTCAAGGTCTCGCGCAGTCTCTACACGGCCGATACCGGCCGTGCCGGCGGCGCCCAGATCAGCGTCGTGACGCGCAGTGGAACGACTGTTTTCCATGGCAGTCTTTACGAATTTGTCCGTAACGACGCTTTCAACGCCAACAATTTCATCAATAACGCCAACCGCGTCGACGTCGTCAACGGCAAGGCGCAGGTTCCGGCCCTGCGCTGGAACGATTTCGGAGGCACAATCGGAGGCCCCGTTTACATTCCGGGCCACTACAACAAAGACAAGAACCGGACGTTCTTTTTCTTCTCCGAAGAGGCCCGCCGCATCATCACCTACACCACTTTTCAACCGACGATTCCGACGACCGGGATGGTGGCCGGCACGTTCCCGACGCAGGTCTGCATCGTCTACACCACGTCGTGCCAGCAGACCGCGACTCAGATCGCGCCTTCCCTGATCAACCCCGTTTCAGCCGAGTACGTCAAAGACATCTATGGCAAAGTGGCGCTCGATCCGAACAGCACGACCGCCGGCTTCTTCCCCCAGCGCAATCTGTTTGACAGCCGTCAGGAAATCGTGCGCATCGACCACCGTTTTACCGGCCGGTTCAACGTCTGGGGCAAGTTCGAGAACGACAATATCCCGACGACGGAGCCCGGAGGCCTGTTTACCGGCTCGAATATTCCGAACGGCGCCATCACCTCCACCAATTCGCCGGGGCAGGCTTATGTGATTCATGCGCTCGCGACGATCCGGCCCGATCTCATCAACGATGCCGGATTCACTTATTCGCACAGCGCCATCGATTCCGACCCTCAAGGGCTCACCGCGAAGGTCAACAGCCCGGACATCAACGTTCCGGAGCCGTTTGTGAACACGCAGGGCGTGGTTCCCACGGTTATATTCAACAGCTCGACGACCGGATCGAGCATCGTGGGCTTCGGACCTTATCATGAGGCCAACAGGAATTACACGGGCTTCGATAACGCCACGTGGATTCACGGCCCCCACACCATTCGTGCGGGCGTGAGCGTCAACCGCTACCAGAAAAAAGAAAATGCCGCCAGCGGCCAGGGGTCCTTCACGTTTTCGAGCACGGGCGCGCCCCCCGGAACCACGGCCTTCAACCAGTCCTTCGCGAATTTCCTCCTGGGCAATGTCTCCACGTTCACGCAGCCCTCGATGGATATCACGCCGGATCTGCACGCCTGGCAGACGGAAGCCTGGCTGCAGGACGACTATCGCGTCACGCCGCAGTTCACCGTTTATGCGGGTGTGCGCTGGTCCTTTTTCGGCCAACCGGAGGACTCCCACGGGCTGCTGACGAATTTCAGCCCGGCCGCCTTTTCGGCGGCATCAGCGCCAAAGATCGACCCGGCGACGGGCAATATCGTCGCCGGCTCGGTAACGCTTCCCTACACGAACGGGATCATCATCGGAGACAAGACGTCTCCGTTCGGAAGCAAGATCGCGCCCGACCAGTACACGAACTTCGCGCCTCGCTTCGGCCTGGCGTGGGACCCGTTCGGCACCGGCAAGACTTCCATTCGTGGCGGCTACGGCATCTATTACGATTCCAGCCTCTTCGGAATCTACGAACAATCGATCTTCCAGAACCCGCCCTTCGTGCAGAGCGTCACACTCAGCAACGCGCCGTTCGACAATATTTCCGCAGGTACGCCGCCGGGCACGCTTTCCACGGTTTTCGCGCGGGCGACTCAACTGCCCAACCTGACCCCGTACGTTCAGCAGTGGAGTTTCGGCATTCAGCGCGATGTCTACAAAGGCGCGATTCTCGATGTCACCTATGCCGGTTCGAAGGGGACGCATCTCATCGGAATCGTCGACATCAACCAGGCGTTTCCGGGCGTGGCTCTGGCGGCCGGACTGCACGCCGCCGACGGCAAAACCGTCTTCACGACGGCGGACGATCCGCGCATCAACGCGGTTCGCCCCTTCACGGGATATAACGCGATTAACGCCATCGAATCGGGCTTCGACTCCAATTACAATGCGCTTCAGGTCAGCCTGCGCAAGAGCCTGGCGGCCGCCGGCCTTTTTCAGCTTTCTTACACCTGGTCGAAGAACCTGACCGACAACGCTTCCGACCGGTCCAACGCGCCGCAGAACAGCTACAACTGGAGGGAAGGCGAGTATGGACCCGCGACGCTCGACCGCACGCAGGTGCTGACGATCAACTATGTCTACACGCTGCCGTTTTTCACGAGGCCGGCGAACCTGGCGGGCCACCTGTTGGGAGGATGGGAACTCTCGGGCATTCTCAGCTTTTACACCGGCTCGCCGTTCACGGTGACGACGTCGAGTGTAGATCCCGCCGGTCTCGGTCTGCTCGGCAACAGCGCTGCAAGCGCCCGGCCTGACGAGGTGTGCGATCCCGCAGCGGGCTTCACACGCAGCTACTCCGAGTGGTTCAACACGGCCTGCTTCCAGCCGGTGCCGCAGGGGCAGGTCCGCCCTGGCAATGCCCCGAGAGGCGCCGTGCGCGGACCGGGTTACGGCAATCTCGATGCGGCGCTGATGAAGAACTTTTCCATTCGCGAGCGGGTGAAAGTCCAGATTCGCGGCGAGGGCTTCAACCTGACGAACCACACCAATCCCAACGGCTTCGGCAGTACGAACAACACCAGCACGCTGTTCGGCCAGATCACGACGTTTCGCGCTCCCCGGCGTCTTCAACTCGGGGCCAAGCTGACTTTCTGATCTGTTTGCGGGGGAGGCCGGCCGCCGCTCCGGTCCTCAGGACGCTCCGACGGGAACGTGCGGCTCGGCCGGAGCGATCTGTGCGGATTTCTTCCGCAGGCGCTTGCTCTTGTACATGCGCCGGTCGGCTTCCGCCAGCAGATCTTCGGCATCGTCGCCGTCGTCGGGATAAATCGCGACGCCCACACTCATCGAGAGAGGACTCGGTTCCGGAGTCGAATCGCCCGCGCGCCGGGCGACCGAGCGCAGCAGGTCGATCTTGAGTTCGAGTTCCTCGCCGGCTTCGCCCGGGATCAGCAGCACGAACTCATCGCCGCCCATGCGCGCCACATAATCGACGGGGCCGCAGTGCTCGCGCAGCCCGTTGGCGATGATCCGAAGCACCTTGTTGCCCGCCAGATGGCCGAAGCGGTCGTTCACCATCTTGAATCCGTCCAGATCGCAGACCACGACCGCCAGCGAGGAGCTCGTCCGGCGGGCGCGGGCGATCTCGCTGTCGAGTGAGAGGAAGAGCGAACGGGCGTTGGGCAGATTCGTCAGATAATCGGTCGTGATCGAGGTCTCCAGCAGACGCTGCGTCAGCGCCGTCTCGATCGCGAGCGCCACCTTGGGGCTGATCGCCAGCAGAATCCGCAGATTCTCTTTGCTGAAGGAATCCCGATCCGCCCGGTAGAGCGCCATCACGCCAATCGCGCCGTTAATGCCGTTCAGCGGCACGGCGAGGGCGGAGCGCAGCGTGCTGTACTTGGTGGGATCGTTCAGATAACCGGCTTCCACCGATGGATTTCCGTTGAGAAGGGGTTTGTTGTTCTCGGCCACCCATCCGGACAGTCCCTGGCCAAGTGGAATCTCGAGCGAGGTGAAGAGCCGCAGGTTCTCGCCGCTCACATACTCGGGAATCAGCTTGTCGTCGCGGCGGATATAGATGGCGATGGTTTCATACGGGATCAGCCGCTTCATGCGCACGCCGACGAATGCCAGAGCTTCCTGCAGGCTCAGCGAATTGCCGAGATCCTGCGTCAGTTCGTAGAGCATCTGTGCTTCCTGCGTCGCGGCCGCGATCGAGGAAAGCGGATCGATCGAGCCGCCGCTGACGGGCAGAATCTCTTCGGCGGATTCCGCGAAGCCGGTGGCGGGCGCCAGACCGCGCTCGATCTTCACGTCCATCGATAGTTTGATCTTTTCCTTGATGGCGCCTGTGTTCACGGCCATCTTTTCCAGTTCGATATACCGCCGCCGGAGAATGTCGACGATCACCGGATCGAAGCTCTTGCCGGACTCGGAGCTGACGATCTCCATCGCCTGATCGAGCGGCAGAGCGCGCCGGTACTGACGGTCCGATGCCAGCGCATCGAGACAATCCACCGCGGAAAGGATGCGCGCGCCGATCGGAATCTCCTCGCCGGCGAGACCGAACGGATAACCCGAGCCATCCCACTTTTCGTGGTGCGCCCGCACGATCGGGACCACGGGGTAGGGAAACTTGACCTCTTCCAGAATTTCGGCTCCGACGAGGGGATGGATCTTCATCTTGTCGAATTCTTCCGGAGTCAGACGGCCGGGCTTCGAGATGATATGCTCGGGAACCGCCAGCTTGCCGATATCGTGGAGCAGCGCGGCGGCCTGCAGCGCGTCGAGTTCCTTCTGGCTCAGGCCGATTTCCCTGCCGATTTCGAGAGCATAAACGCGCACGCGCTGCAGATGGTCGCCGGTGGTCGTGTCTTTGGCCTCGATCGCGAGCGCCAGCGCCTCAATCGTCCGCAGGTGCAGGCCGGCGATCTCCTCGACATGCATCTTGTCGTTCTCCAGCCGTTCGAGATACATCTTGTACGACCGGTACACGAAATAGACCAGCGGGAAGAGGACCAGCGCCGCGTGCCACGAATCCTGCCGTGTCAGCACGACGATCAACCACGCGACCGAAGCGGCGGCAAGGTGGTAGGGAAGAATCCAGAAATACGTCTGATACCAGGTCCGGTAAATGGATTTCTTCTCGGTCAGCGCGATGACGCCGGCTACAAGAACCGTGTTCACGACGAAGTAAACACACGCCGCCAGCCCCAGCAGCAGCGGGTGCAACTCGCCGAGAATCGGATTGAGTGGCCCGTGAAAGACCGTATGGGCCGCCATGATGGCCATGCCGACCGAGCAGGCGCTGAAGGCGATCCGGATCGCCTTGGGCCGCGAGCGCGGCCGCCAGAGGCACTGAACCACGGTCCCCGCCACGCCCAGCACAATCGCTTCGGGCAGGCTGAACTGAACGATGCCGACCAGGATGAAAAGGAAATTCACCGACAGCGTGGCAAAGACCATCGGCAGCCGGATCTTGAGTCCTGAGGTCAGTACCGTGACCAGGAAGTAGCACCAGAACTGGATCGGATGAAGGGAACGGAAGTGCGCAATTTGTTCCCCCAGACCAAGAGTCCCGGATGCCAAGATCAGCGTAATGTATAGTCTCGCCCGAATCGGCATCAGCAGAATTCAAACTCAAAGCACGCAATATTCCGAAACGGCTGGAATGAGATTAAAACCCGGTAAATGAGGACCTTAAGGTTTTCAACCTACTGGTCCGGCGTGACATACAGGCACAATGATAGCGCACACTGTCACCTCCCGCCATTGCCAATTTGGCACACCGGTGGAACGTATCCGCTACCGGAATATTCATTTGTTCTCCGAGGTTATTATTGACAAATCAACGGTTTGGCGCGAAATTTAGGAGGTGAGCGACCGGATGGAAAAGATTCGCCATGAAAGTGACGAAGTGACGCCCGTCAGAATCGACTCGGCGGAACATACGGTCGTTATCCGGCCGGAGAAAAGGGCGGCGACGCTGGAGCCCCATTACGAAGAATTTATGGGGATGACGACGGTTGTGGCCTCGCCCGCCATGCGGCGTCTGATTTCCGTCGCGGCCAGGGTTGGACGGACGAATTCGCCGGTCCTCGTCACGGGCGAAAGCGGCACGGGCAAGGAACTGATCGCCCGGGCCATCCACCATTACTCGACGCGCGCCGGCAAGCCCTTTGTCGACCTCAACTGCGCGGCGCTGCCGGAACACTTGATGGAGAGCGAGCTTTTCGGCTACGAAAAGGGCGCTTTCAGCGGGGCCGAAAGCATGAAGCCCGGCCTGTTCGAGGCCGCCCATACCGGGACCCTCTTTCTCGACGAGATCGGCGAGCTTGACAGCCGGATGCAGGCCAAACTGCTGCGTGTGCTGGACGGCCAGACTTATTTCCGTCTGGGCGGCGCGCGAAAAATTCAGGCAGATGTCCGTGTCGTGGCGGCGACCAACCTCAGCCTCGAAGAGGCGGTGATGAACGGCAAGTTCCGGCGCGACCTGTTCCATCGGCTGGACGCTTTTCATCTGCACCTGCCGCCGCTCAGGGAGCGCCTGGAAGACATTGCTCCGCTGGCCCGGTGGTTCCTGCGCGAGTCGCCCCTGACTCTGAGCGACGAAGCCCTGGCGATGCTGGAGGAGTATTCCTGGCCGGGCAATATCCGCGAACTCAGGAATTCGTTGAACAAGGCGATGATGTTCGCCCCGGGTCCGCAGATTCAACCGGGGGATCTGCCGCTTGAAGTGATCCTGCGGCGCGGCGATTCCGAAGGAGAGGAGTATTCGCTCGAAGACCTGGAGGAGCAGACCATCCGCAAAGTACTGGCGCAGACGGGCGGCCACCAGCAGAAAGCGGCGGACCTTCTCGGGATTTCGCGCCGGACGCTGATCCGCAAACTCAAGACTTACCGCTCGCCGGAGCGCTTCGGCAAACAGAAACAGCAGTCCGAGCGAAGAATCGTAGCCTGACCGGCGCCGGTCAGCGCAGCCGCATCTCCAGACTGTCGCCGGAACGGACGCCGGCCGCCTCCGCCGCGCTGGCCCGGTTCCGCGAAATCTCCAGAAATCCGGCACTGCCCTCAATCAGGAAAAGATCGTGGCCGGCTTCGGCATAATTCGAGGCCATGCGCGATATCACGCATTTGCCCGCTTTTAACTCGAAAGGCTGGCGCACCAGCCGGGTCCAGTCCTGGGCGGCGAAGTTGGTGATCACATTCCCGAACCGGTCAACCTTGAGGATCGTTCCGGACCACGCCACTGGCCCGGTCTGAGCCGGTTTGGCGAAATCCAGCCGCACGGGATCGTCGATTTCGGGTCCGGCTTCGGCGGCGGGCATTCCGGCGGCAAGGTGGGCCGCGATCGGCGAAAAGATATCGCGCCCGTGGAAAGTCCGGCTGACCGGCTGGCGGAAATAGCGTGAGGCCGTGATTTCGTGGACCGAGGCGTCCGGAACGGCATCATAAAGCATCGTGAGAACGCCGTTATCCGGTGCGACGAACCGGTGCCCGGCGGCTTCGACGACGACGCCGCGCCGCGAACTCCCCACTCCGGGATCGACGACGACCAGATGCACCGTCCCTTCGGGAAAGTACTTCCAGGCCTGCGAAAGCGTATAAGCGCCTTCTGCAATCGCCCAGGGCGCGATCTCATGGGTAATATCCACCAGTTGAGCCTCCGGGCAGATCCCGAGGAGCACACCCTTCATTACGCCGGTGTAATGGTCCTGGGAGCCGAAGTCGGTGAGCAGAGTGATGACAGGCCGTTTCATCGGTACACTAGAGGAAAATGCAGCACTTTTACTTCGATCACAACGCGACAACGCCGGTCGCGCCCGAGGTGCTGCGCGATCTGACGGCGACGCTGGTCGATATCTCCGGTAACGCGTCCAGTATCCACCATTTCGGGCAGGCTGCCAAACAGCGGCTCGAGAGCGCGCGGCGCGAAATCGCGGCCCGCATCGGCTGCGACGGCCGGGAAATCGTATTCACCAGCGGCGGGACGGAGTCGGACAACCTCGCGATCTTCGGAATCGCAAGGCGAGCGATCCAGGGAAGCGCGGCGCGCGCGCGAAAGCATATCGTCACCAGCATGATCGAGCACCCGGCGGTTCTCAACGCCTGCGCGCAACTGGAGCGCGAAGGGGCCGAGGTGACGTACGTGCCGGTCGGCCCTGACGGGATCGTGCTGCTGCCGGAACTGAAGCGCGCGCTGCGGCCCGCAACGGTTCTGGTCACGATCATGCACGCGAACAACGAGACGGGGGCGGTGCAGCCGGTCCGCGAGATCGCCGCGATGGCGCACGCTACCGGGGCGATATTCCACTCCGACGGCGTTCAGGTGGCGGGGCGGCTGCCCGTCAACGTGCGCGATCTCGGGGTCGATCTCTACTCGATCAGCGGCCACAAGTTCGGCGCCCCGAAGGGCATCGGAGCGCTGTATGTACGCAAGGGAACCCCGCTCGAGCCGATCACGTTCGGCGGCCATCACGAGCGCGACCGGAGGGCCGGGACCGAAAACGTTCCGGGCGCCTCGGCTCTGGGGCGTGCCGCCACTCTCGGTTCCGACTGGGCCGCCATCGCCCCGCTGCGGGACCGGCTGGAGAGCGGCATCCTGGAGCGTGTGAAGGGCGCCACGGTGAACGGTTCGGCCGGAAACCGGTTACCCAACACGACGAATATCCGCTTCGACGGAGTCGAAGGCGAGGCCATGGTGATCGCGCTCGATCTGCGCGGATACGCAGTGTCGAGCGGGTCGGCCTGTTCAAGCGGCGCCGTCGAGCCGTCGCACGTTCTGCTGGCCATGGGACTGACTCCGGAAGAGGCGCGATCCAGTGTCCGGTTCTCGCTCGGACCTGAAAATAC
>CAZXCO010000714.1:0-5354 GCA_964639095.1 uncultured Solibacteraceae bacterium | reverse complement strand
CGGCTGTACTCCATCACATGACCCGGCTTCCGGCGCAGCGGCGCCGGCAGGATCGAAGCCAGTTCGATGGCTTCCTCGCGGGTAATTCGCCGCGCCGGAACGTGGAAGTAATACTGAGCAGACGCTTCGGCGCCGTACAATCCGGGTCCCCACTCGATCACATTCAGGTAGAGTTCGAGAATCCGCTTTTTGGAGAGCAACAGCTCGGTGATCGGAACGATGGTAAATTCGATCCCTTTCCGCAGGAAGGACCCTCCGGTACTCAGGAACAGATTCTTGACCAGTTGCTGCGTGATCGTGGACGCTCCGCGCCTCTTGCCGCGCTCCAGGTCGTCCTGAACCGCGATTTGAACCTGCGTCCAGTCGAAGCCGTGATGCTGGAAGAAGCGCGCGTCCTCAGCGGCGACTACCGCGTGCTGGAGCGCCGGGGAGATCTGGCTGATCGGTACGAAGTGGTACACCTTCCGGTAATGTTTGTGCTGCAGGAGCGACTGGATACGCCGCTCGGCCTGAACTGCGGTGGTGGGAGGATTCACTCCGCGCAGGAGAAGAAGACACAGAAACACGAAGCCATAAAACGCGATTGCCGTGAGACCGAGCACCCATGCGATCCGGTTCATCACCGAACGCTTGCGGGCGCCGGGACGACGTGGCATCGGGCTTCGCGATAAGGCCATTCTCCAGAATAGGAGAAACCCCTCCGCGCCGTATGCGACGCCGGGTGAGCCATCGTCCTCGTCACCTTTCGTCAGGCGACAGGAATCTCCCTCCACTCCGGCGACGTGAGTTTGCCCGGCCTCTCGATGCGCACGATGCGCGCCGGGTATAAGCGATAAGGCTCCGTTCCGGAGTCCTGGGCGGACCCGGGCCCCGAACGGCTGCTGACGACATATGGGAATCTCGCGGCGACAATTCCGTGATGGATCTTCAGATCATCGCCACGATTATTCCCTGTGCAAGAACATTCTGCGGGGTTTGAGTTTCAAAACAAGCTTCGCGACCGCGTCAGAACAGGCTCGTTCTCTTCAACCTGCTCCTGTTCGGTCCGGGAGTTCAGAACACCGGACAGGTGCTCTCTCCCCGGCACTAATAACACGTCGAGAATCAGACCTGTGGGCAAATGATTGACTTCGATTTGCCGGCCGCCGGCGAATTCGAAAACGTCCTTTCTGAATTGACCTGTCATACGAAACACGGCTACCGGTTCCGGATCGAGCTGCAGCGCGGCCTGCTCGGATTCGTTGGGACGGAAAAGGGCCTTCGTTCCGTCCAGCAGGCACACTGGCGCGGGCTGGCTCTTTTCCATATCGCTTTCCTTTACGACCCAGCAAGCGCCCGAATGCATCTTCCGAACACAGAGCCGCTGGCCGACTTCGGCCTGCAACAATTCCTGCCCCGAGTGCTCAGCGGAATACCAACACATAGTTGCTCCTTTCGGCACCCGCCAGCCATGGCATATGGCATATGACAGGACCGCTCAGATGCCGATTGGAGTATGGACCGATGCGCGCGCGGTAGCAAGGGTCGGATGTGAAGATGCGCACTCGACTTTTCGTTTCAGGCAATTCCGCGCGCTGCTATGGACCCGGCCGGCCCGGGTCTGCCCCCGGGAGCCAAAGCGTGGTGATTCCGCGTTTCTGTGGTTCAACTTAGCCGCATCCGGGATGGACAACGTCAAGGAATGAACAAGCCGCAACCCGGGACCCGATATGAAGAAAGGTGGTTGCGTGCCCTCGTAGCAAATCAGCGGCGTGCTGGCGACGCTGACGGCCCTGCCATTCGCCAGACCCCGCCTCGCGCGGAGTTCGATGCCGCCGACGGCGCAAGACGAACGGTCGATCCAGAGCCGTAGAGATGCTTCCTGCCGCCGGCCTGCTGGCGGGACAATCAAGCCCCCTGCGCAACGGCAGGGCGTATCCTGGCGAACCCTGTCGCCTGTTCGAAGGCATGCGCCATCTGCAGGACGCTGAAGTCCTGTTTGTTGCGGCCGACGATCTGTACTCCGACCGGAAGTCCCTCGGGAGTGAAACCGCACGGCACCGAAGCCGCCGGATTTCCGGTCGCCGAGATATACCAGCAGGACTTCATCCAGTCGATGTAGTTGTCGAACTTCACCCCCGCGATCTCCGTCGGGTATGGCACGGTCACATCGAAGGGAGGCAACTGCGTGGTGGGGAGGACGAAATATTCGTACTTTTCCAGGAATGCCTGAAAGCGACGCCAAAGCTGGCCATGCGCCACTTCGGCTCGCGCGAGATCCGCGCCCGTCAGCCGCAGCCCGTCCTCGATTTCGTTCCGGAGCGTATCTTTGAAAGCCTCCGGGCGTTCCCGCACCTGGGCGCCGTGGCTGCTCGCCGAATTCCAGGCGCGCAGCGTGCGAAAAGCAATTTCGGCCGGACCGAAGTCCGGCTCCGCCTGCTCGACGACACATCCCAGCAGCTCAAATGTCGTGCGATGCGCATCCACCACGGCGCGAACGCGCGCGTCAAAAGGCACGCCCCCGAGATCCCGGAACCAGGCGACGCGGACACCTTTGAAATTGCGGTCGAGGCTGCGCGTGAAAAGCTCTCCCGGCTCGTCGATGGAGAGAGGCGCTCGCGGATCCGGACCCGCGAGCGTGCTCAGTACGAACGCCATGTCGGCCACCGACCGCGCCAGGCAACCCGAGGTATTCAGTGTCGACCAGGCGAACGCCGCTTTGGGGTCCGGCACCCGGCCCACCGAAGGCCGGAAACCAACCACATTGCAGAATGAGGCGGGATTCCGGAGGGAGCCGCCTGTGTCGGAACCATCGGCAACGGGGACGAGTCCGCAGGCCAGAGCGACAGCCGCGCCACCGGAAGATCCGCCGCATGTCTTCGTCAGATCATAAGGATTGCGCGTTGCGCCGGAGATCGTGTTGAATGTTTGCGATCCGGCGCCGAACTCCGGGGTATTGGTCTTGCCGATCGTAATCGCGCCCGCACGCCGCAGCCGTTCGACGACGATATCGTCCTCGGCGGGAACGTAATCCCGATAGAGCGGCGACCCGAAGGTGGTCCGAATGCCCCGGGTTTCTCTCAGATCCTTGTGTGCGGCGGGCAAGCCGTGCAGAGGCCCCAGCTTCCTTTTGCGCGCCTGCATCTCATCGGCCTGCACTGCAGCCTGGCTGGCCATTTCCCGCGCCAGAGTCACGATGGCGTTGACCTGAGGATTGACACGCTCGATCTGCCGCAGGTGAGCTGCCAGCGCTTCGCGCGCGGAGAGCTTCTTCGTGCGGATCAGCCGGGCCATCTCAATGGCGCTCATGAAACAAAGCGAAGAATCGGCCGGACGGGCCTCCACGGCAGTCTGGAGGAGCGGTGCACCAGCCATTTTCAACAGGACCTCACGGCGGGCCGCATCCTTCTCATTCACTCTCACTCACCCACTCAGGATCTCACTCACGCGCGCGAGCCTGTCACGCGCAAGGTGGAATGTTTACAACTGCCGCAGCGCAGCCCGTCCGGTTCCACGCGCCTGGTTACTTTCCGACGGCTTTCCACACGTCCGCTTTGGTCTGTGGACCGGCCGGCGCGTGCACGTTGATATAGCGGTCAAAGTCCAGATTGAGCTTCTCCAGAACGGGAACGAGGGCTTTGACGTGATCGTTTGCGGGCTGACCCGGCGTTACGGAGAAATCCCCCTGAAAGAGAACCTTCTCCTTCGGGATGTACGCGATGATCAGTCCGTTGGAGTGAGGAGCGGGATAGACGTGGTACATCTCCACCGTTCGCGTCCCATCCGAATAGACCCTCTTCTCCAGAACGGTTTCGATCCTGGCCTTCTTCGGATTCCTTGCAAGCGTATCGTTCAGGAGCGTTCTCGGCGTGTTGAGCGCTTTCGAAAGGAACTGCTCGTTGTTTTTCTGCGTGATGATCGTGGCGCCTTCGGCCACCAGCGTGGGCAATCCTCCCGTGTGATCGGCGTGCGGATGGGTGTTCATGACGTAGCGGATCGGCTTGCCGGGAACCAGCTTCTTTGTTTCGGAGATGTAAGCAAGGGCGCGCGCTTCGGACTGCCCGGCTTCGAGCATCATGATGTAGTTCCTGAATTCCACGATCACCGAATCGTAACTGCCGGGTCCGGTGGTGAGTCTGTAGAGGCCGTCGCCGAGCTTCTCGGAGGTGACATTCAGGGCGGGCGCGGCGGGAGGCTCGCCTCCGGGCCCACGGCCGCGCCCGGCCGGCGCCGGAACCAGCGTGGCGACGTCCGGGGGATTGGCCTTCGCCGCCGTCACGTCAATTTCAAAGAAGGGCCACCCGCCGCGGGTCTGCACGATCTTCGAAGGCGCGGTGACGCCCCCGAAGTCTTTCCAGTCTGTGCAGGTGGCGACAATGTGCATGTCGCCCATGATGTTTTCCTCGACCCATGTCTCGACGCGGTCGACGATATTCTGCTGGTTCACATATCCGTTAATGACGTAGTTCTTCCCGGAAGGCGCTTTCACCTTCGGGCTCCAGGTCAGAACCGTATAGTTCCTGCCGTTGACCTTTCGCCGGCTGACCGTGGCGTCGTTCTCCGCGGCCCCTTTCAGAAAGCCCCACGGCGTGATGTAGAACTCAACCGAATTTGCCCAGGGCCGCGAGACCTCCGCCTGTTCGGGCGTGACCTGCTGAAAAAACGTCCCGGGAGTCACCGTTGTTGAGCCTCCGGGCCCGATATTGTTCGTTGTCCCTGTTTGGCGTAATGCCGGGGCCGAGAGGTCGATGACCCGGACATAGTTGTTGATCGGCCGCATGGGATCGTGCGTCCCCTTGCAGATCATGTCGGTGGAATTAGCCCCGCACTGCTGGAACGCCACATCCTTTGCCGATCCGGACAGGGTTATGGATTTCAGATCGCCCAGCGCCTTCTGCGCATTTGCAATTACGGTCTTTGCATCCTGCGCGACGGCGGCGCCGCACAGGAACGTGAGGAAAACTGAGATAACAGCGGATTTTCGAAACACGGCTTCCCCTCCCCAACAGCCTGGCTGCTTCATCGCAGCGAAAGCAGTTGTGCATCATTCTAATCGCCGCGAGCCCCCGATGGAACGTCCGGCCTGATGTTCATTCCCCGCGATTTTCGCTTATACTACCCTTGCTGCCGCGAACCCGGTGAGCCGAAGGAGGAAAGCAGATGAGTTCCGTTGCTGCTGCCGTACGGGAACCGAAGCAAAGGCGCTGGATGCTGTGGACTGGCCGCGTCCTCTCGCTGTGGCCCATCTTTGTCGTGCTGGTCAGTGCTACATGGAAGCTGACCCGGAACCCGTCGTACGTCGCGGAGTTCGGCAGAATCGGCTGGCCGCAGAGCGCCTTGACGGAGCTTGCGTTGCTTCAACTCGGCTGCATCGT
>CAZXCO010000713.1:0-1593 GCA_964639095.1 uncultured Solibacteraceae bacterium | reverse complement strand
GGCCTTTTCGCCGCCCGAAAGCAGCAGAACGTTCTGCAGTTTCTTGCCCGGGGGCGAGGCGATGATGTCGATGCCGCTTTCATTCACGTTCGCCTCGTCGGTCAAACGCATTTCGCCCGAGCCTCCTCCGAACAGGGTCTGGAAGGCCTGCTTGAAATTCTCGTTGATCGTCCGGAAGGCCTCGCTGAAGCGGTGCTTCGAGAACTCGTCGATTTCCTGAATCGCCTTTTCGGTGTCCCGGATGGAGTCGAGCAGATCCTGCCTCTGGGCGGTGAGGAAGTCGTGCCGCTGCTGGGCTTCCTGAAATTCCTCCCAGGCCGTGGGATTGACGGCCCCGAGGTTTTCGATCTTCGTCCGGGTCTCCTGATATGACGTCTCGGCCGCCTGAAGAACTTCAGGCGACGTATTCTGCGGCGTCTCGAGTTCGGCGACGGGCGCGTTCAATTCTTTGCGGCTGGTCTCATCGAGGAACTGCAGCTCCGACTGGCGCCGCGTCAGCTCCACTTCGATCGCGGAGCGCTGGGCGTGCCCGGTCTCGATGCGCGCGCGCAGGTCGCGCAGAACTTCGTCAGCCGCCGCGAGGGCCTCGCGATGCCTGGCTTCCTCTTCGGAGAGTTCCAGAACGCTGCGCTCCGCCGCGACGATCTGCTCGCCGAGCGCGGTGAGCTTCCGGTCGAGCTCGATGTTCTCCGCCAGAATCCGCGCGCGCGTTTCGCCCCAGCGCGAGACTTCCGCCGCGATCTGCTGCCGGCGATTCGACATCTCGCGGAACTGGTTTTCGAGCTTCGCGAGGGCCGCCCGCTCGCCTCTGTGGCGCTCTTCGAGAGCGGCCAGCTTTGCCCGCAGCAGGGAGTGGTCTTCGCCGATCTTCTGGGCTTCGGCCTGGGCTGCGTCCAACTGTTCGCGCATGGCCTCGAGCGCCTGTTCGCGCCCGGCCCGCTCGGCGTCTCTCTGTTCGACCAGAGTCTGATTCTGCGCCCGTTTTTCGTGCGCCCGCTGTTCTTCGTTGCGAAGGCGGTCGAGTTCCAGACGCGACACGGAAATGCGGGAATTGGCGCGGTGAATCTCCTCGGCGGTGCGGCGCACGTCGTGATCGAGCGCAACCGCCTCTTTTTCGCCCGTCTGCTGGAGCTGGCGCAGGCGCTCCAGTTCCGCTTCAAGAGCCGATGTTTCCCGCTGCAGCGCTTCCTGATCGCTCACCCGAGCGTTCAGCGCGCGTTCCTGTGCCTGCAACTGAGAGGCGTATTCGCGCATTTCGCGCTTGAGCACCAGCGGACCGCTGGCCTTCTTCCGTCCGCCCGCCAGCATGCGGCCGCTGTAGCACTGGCCGTCCGGCAGCAGGAAATAGCGGTCGGGATAGGCTTCCGCCATCGTCCGCGCCTGCTCGCGGTCATTCGCCAGATAGCAGCCCGAGAGGCGCGGGAGCAGATCGCGTGTCTGGCCCGAGAGGCCGTTGGTGAAGCGGACCTGATCGGCGAGGCGGGGCAGCTCGACGGCCGGCGAAGCCGTGGGCTCTTCGATTTTCGGACCGCCCTCGACCAGAAATGTGGCCCGCCCTTCGAGCTCGGCACGCAGCAGATTCATGCTCTGTTC
>CAZXCO010000712.1:0-1884 GCA_964639095.1 uncultured Solibacteraceae bacterium | reverse complement strand
TCCCGTCTGGAAAAGGGGTGTATCAGTTTCCTCAGGGGTACCGGACACCGTGGGACAAGATCGAGATGCTGGTTACCGAGAAGCTGGCTCCGAATCTCTATTCTCTGCACGGTTCGGCAGGTCTTGACCCGGCACATCCCGATGCTGCCGGTGGCAGGGTCGCCGTGCTCTTCGGCTCCGACGGTGTGCTGATGGTCGATACCGGGGACCCACAACTGGCGGCAAAGACACTCAACACAATCCGGACGTTCACCAGTGCTCCTATTAAGATTGTGGTGAATTCTCATATTCACCCCGACCATACCGGTGGTAATGCATTCTTCGCGAAACAGGGGGCCGTGATCTTCTCGCAGGAGAATCTGCGCGACGAGATGCTGAACCCGCCGGGCCGGGGTAATGCCGATCGCGCGCGCGATCCGGCCGGCGTTCCAACTACTACTTATCGGTATGGCTCACCCGGAGTTCCTGCCGTCACGATCCACATGAACAACGAAACGGTGGATTTCATACCAATGATGCCGTCCCACACTGCGGGTGACACGATCGTACGCTTCAACAAGGCGAACGTGATTTATATCGAAGATTTCTATCGCAATTTTGGCTATCCGTTTGCCGACCAGGCCAACGGCGGTTCGATCAAGGGCATGATCGAGGCCGTTGACCTCATTCAAAAGCTTGCGGACCCTGCCACAACGCTCGTCCCGGGTCACGGAACGCTGGTCCGGAAAAAGGATCTGCTGGGCTACCGTGCCATGCTCGTCGACATCGTGGGAAAAGTGCAGAAGCTCCGTGACAACGGCAAGTCACTGGATGAGGTCCTCGCCGCTAACCTGACTGCACCTTATGACGCGACCACTCTGGGCGATACGAAGCAGAGCAGGGACCGGTTCATCTCCGAAGTTTACGACGAAGTGAAGGACTTTCCCCCTGTTCTAAACGGCGAACGGAAAATGCCGAGGCGCACTGGGCCTGGGAGGTAATGCCGCCGGGTCAAACGTGCCCGCTTTGACAGCCGATGCTTCGCACCGTTCCATCCGAACCGATGACTGCTGTCATTCGGCAAGCGTGAGCGAGACGAGTTTCGGATCGATCCTCCTGATCATTCCCCCGCCTGCGCCGGCGAGCCAGATTACTCCCGGGCTGGCGCCGACCGCGCAGCCTTCCAGAACGCGTACCAGCCAACTCTGAGCCGGGCCAGTTCCGCTTTCGACCTCCGGCATCAGGTCAACGCCAATGTTCCTTATGAGCTTCCTTTCGGGAAGAGCAAGATGTTCTTGCGCTTCGCTCGAGGCGGCTCAATGAGCTCGTCGGCGGATGGCAGGTTTCGTCGCTGGTTCACATTCAGTCCGGTTTGCCGAGCGCCATCACCGGGGACGGTCCGTATAACAGCAACTCCCATGCGCAATCGCTGGCCATTCCGGTCACGGCATCTTCACCGCAGGGCGGTTCGGTGGTGTTCGACCAGAATGGAAATCCCGGAATCTT
This sequence comes from uncultured Solibacteraceae bacterium, assembly GCA_964639095.1. Lineage (GTDB taxonomy): Bacteria > Acidobacteriota > Terriglobia > Bryobacterales > Bryobacteraceae > BOG-234. The sequence continues at coordinate 399 of CAZXCO010000712.1, read as the reverse complement.
CACCACCACAAAGGCGACATCCAGTTTTGTGGATGCGCCCATGGGGAATCCGGGGTTGCGGGCACTCGTGCGGATGCCGTGGCAGCGGAACGTCGACATGGCAGCAAACAAGATCTTCCCGCTGCCATGGGAGGGCCACGCGCTGCAGTTCCGGGCGGGAGCGTTCAACGCGTTCAACTTCGTGAACTTCACGAATGTGAGCCTCACCCTGTCGAGCCCGAGCACTTTCGGCAACTTCACAGCGGCCGCGGATGCACGGGTCCTGCAATTGGCTCTGAGGTACAGCTTCTGATCCTGTGTATCCCGTTTGACCGCCGGCGCCGGTAATAGTCGGCGGTCAAACGCGCTCTTTCGTCTCCATCTGAAGTTCTATCCCCAATGGATAGACGCTTACCAGAG
>CAZXCO010000711.1:0-7309 GCA_964639095.1 uncultured Solibacteraceae bacterium | reverse complement strand
GCCTGCGGTGGCGAAAGCAATCAGGCGGGCTTTGGGTTTAAGCCCGAGTTCCCGCGCCGTCGCCTCCGACATCACCAGAGCGACCGCGGCCCCGTCGCTCGTCTGCGAGGAGTTGCCCGCCGTAACCGTTCCCTGCGCGTGGAAGACGGGCTTCAGTTTCGCGAGCGCTTCGAGAGAAGTATCGGCACGCGGTCCCTCGTCCCGGTCGAAGACGGTTGCCGTGCGCGTCGGGCCCGATCCCGGGCCATTCAGCGTTGTCGCTTCGACGGTGACCGGCACGATTTCATCGGCAAACCGGCCTTCCGCCTGCGCCCGCAGCGCATTTTGATGGCTGCGGTACGAGAAGGCGTCGGCATCCTCGCGCGAAACGCCGTATTTGCGCTGAACCCGCTCCGCCGTCAGCCCCATATTCATGTAGACCTGCGGGTAATGGTCGACAAACCAGGGATTGGGCGCGGGCTTGTTCCCCGCCATCGGGATCATGCTCATGGACTCGCTGCCGCCCGCGAGCAGCATATGTGCCCCGCCGGCGCGAATGCGGTCGGAAGCCATGGCAATCGACTGCAGCCCGGAACTGCAGAACCGATTGATCGTGACGCCCGCGGTCGTCACCGGCAATCCGGCGCGAAGCGCGGCCATGCGGGCCATGTTGCTGCCCGACTCGGCTTCGGGCATGGCGCAACCAAGGATCACGTCTTCGATGTCTTCCGCGGGAACCTGCGGATGCCGTTCGAGCAGAGCCCGAATCACCATGGCGGCCAGATCATCGGGCCGGGTATTGCGAAGAGTTCCGCGGGGGGCCTTTCCCACAGGAGTGCGAAGGCAATCGACGATGACTGCATCAGGCATATGGAATGGCTCCAGATTCAATGTCGCACAATGCGGCCCTTGCGACGCTGCTTCGTTGTCGCTTCAGCGTTCGGCATTCCGTTTGCTTGAGAGGGAAGCGAGGTTGATCGCGCGGCCCGCTCTGCCGTGGAGGCAAACTCTCTCTGCCGCCGATCGAACCGTTTGCGGAGCGGGTGGGCAGGAGCACGGTCGGTGCTCGGTCAATCTCCCTGATCAGACCTGCATGGCGCCGGAAAGCGGGGGCGGCCAGTCGAGCGCCACGTCACGCGCGAGCCAGACATCAATCTTGCCGGCGATTTCCGCCGGAAACGGCGCGGTCCGGCGAATCGTCAGATCGAGAAACCCGTTCATGCATTCGAAGATTGCCGCAGGTTTCTCCCGCGATTCGCTCACGAGAAACATCAGATAGTGCAGCCGTTTGGCGGACCGGGCCACCAGACGCGAGTAGACCGCGACATGGTCGCCCGGCATGACCTCGTTCAGGAAATACGTATGGTGCTCGAGATCGACGGTGCCCGTACGGTTCCGGCGGTGAAACTCCGGCGTGAGGCCGACCCGTTCATGTAATTCGTCACCGGCGTCATCGAAAATCGCGGCATACCACCGCATATTCATATGGCCGTTCGAATCCGCCCAGGACTCGGGCACCGTCATCCGCAGGCTCGCCGGCAGAAGAGCGGCAATCTTCTCCACCGCGACCGGGGGTGGCTTCACTATTTCGCGACGATATTTCCGGTGCTGGCGTTAACAAACGCGGCGAAACCGGATTTGCTGTCGCCGAAAAGAATGTACCAGACGGGCGCCGGAAAACGTGAAGCGGCGCCAAGAGAGAGCGAAACCGGCTTTGCCGCGTGCTCCGGATCCTTCAACCAGTCTCCCGCTTTGGCTGCAGCCGTCTTGTATGCAGCATCGGAGTCGATCGTGAAGTCGCTCGTCTGGAAAGTCTCGGCGGCAGTCGTGGGGCCGGCCCATGGCTCCACGTCTTCGGCCTTCACACCCTTTGTGATGCTGGGCAGCGCGTCAACTACGGAATAGGTGTAACTCCTGGCCATGTGCAGCGACGGCGAACCGAAAACGGCCGTCCAGAGGCCCGCCTTCCCGTCGGCGTTTTTCACGCCCGTGACTTCGCCGCTCTTCAGGCTCAGCGGCAGCATATCCGGCGCCCAGGTGTGCGCGGGCGTGTACATCTCATAAAAAGCCGTCTTGCCGGTCACCGGCTCAGGGGGCCCCGCCGGGGCCTTCTTTGCTGCATCGGTCTCGGTCTTGACCTCGGTCGTCTTCGCCGGCTCAGAAGAGCACGCAGTGAGGCCGAGCACAGCGACAACGAGGGCCGCTCTAATCAAATAGTTCTTTTCCATGGATTCTACCCTCAATATTCTATGCCAGATATGTCAATCGATGGCAAGGAATGTGAGGAATGCCGCCGCGCGCCCCGCTGGGCGGCGCTTCGGTTGAAATCATTCGAACGGCTGCGTTTTCTCCTGCGCGCGCGTCCCCCGCGAGGTCTCGGTGATCAAGCCGTCCCTCATGTGCATGATCCGGTGCCCGAACTCCGCCGCCTCGGTGTTGTGAGTAATCATCAGGATGGTCTGGTGCAGCCGGTCATTCAGATCGCGAAGGATGTTCAGGACCGCATCGGAGTTCCGGGAATCCAGATTGCCGGTCGGTTCGTCGGCGAGCAGGATGGTGGGTTTGGTGGCCAGCGCCCGGGCGATCGCGACGCGCTGCTGCTCTCCTCCGGAAAGCTCGCTCGGTTTGTGGTCGAGGCGGCCGGAAATGCCGAGCAGATCCAGTACCGCCATGAATTCGGCATCGAAGCCGTCCTGCGGGAGGCCCGATATATACCGAGCGGTCCGGATGTTGTCGCGCGCCGTCAGATTGGGGAGCAGGTTGAACTTCTGGAACACGAAGCTGACGTATTTCCGCCGCAGTTCGGTTCTGCCGCCGTCGCCCACGGCTGATACGTCGCGCCCCGCCACAATAACGGTGCCCGCCGATGGCGGCGTCAGTCCCCCGATGATGTGGAACAGTGTGGATTTCCCCGAACCGGACGGACCCACGATGGAAAGGAACTCTCCGCGGGGCACGTCGAGGTCCACGCCACGCAGAGCCTCCACCGTGACTTTTCCGGTTTGATAGACCTTGCGCAGCCCTCTCGTCTGGATGATCGGCGCCGTTCCATCATTCATACGCCAGGGCCTCGATCGGGTCCTGTCGGACGGCCAGCATCCCCGGATATAAAGCGCCGAGCAGCGCCGCTCCCATCGCGATAGCCCCGGCAATCGGCCACCAGCTCGGAACAATTGCCTGGGGAAGCGACGCGGGCATCACCGCGTGCATAATGGCTCGCGTGCCGAAGCTGAAAATGATTCCCAAAATCGTGCCCCCCAGTCCCAGCGCAAAGGCTTCCGCCAGAATGATCCCCATGACAAAGCCCTTCGATGCCCCGAGAGATTTCAGAATGCCGATCTCGCGGGTCCGCTGCAGCACCGCCATGTACATGGAAAGCGAGACCACCGCGAAGCCGATTACGATCCCGATGGCGATCACCGTATTGATGAATCCGTTCAGCAGCGGAATGTTGCTCACCGAGTAGTAAGACGCGAGATCCCTCATCGAGTAAACCGGGTAACCTTCATACTTCGCCTTCAGCGCATCCATGACCATCTGCGTATTGGCCGGATTGTCGAGCTTGAGGTAAATCTGGCTGACCTTGCCCGGCACTCCCATCAGATCCTGCAGAACGGGAAGCGCCACGAACAGATGAGCCAGCTTTCCTGGTTCAATGATCCCCGCGACATTCCATTCCCTGTTCAGGACTTTAATTTTCTGCCCCGCGTGAACGTGGCGCTGGGCCGCATAGTACTGATCCAGCAGCATGTCGTTCGGTTCGCGGAGTCCGTGTCCCTCGTAATAGACGAATGGGCCGCTGAGACGCTCGAACTGCGCTTGATCAATGCCGGTGACGGAATCGAAAGTGCCTCCGAGAAGCTGATTGGCAACGCCAGTAGCCGCAACGACGTGCGGTTCCCTGGCGAGTTGCTCCACAAATTTCTCGGACAGCGGCGCCCCGCTGAAGCTCAGAAGCGAAGTCCCGGAGGGCCGGAACAGGATATCGGCGCCCACGCCCTCGGCGCGCTTCATCGAATCGGCCAGAAACCCGCGGCTGATGCCGATCAGGGTGAGGATCAGAGTCACCGGCACGGCAATCAGGAGAACGCTGAGCGCCGTCCGCATCGGCCGGAAACGGACATTTTCCCAAACGAGTTTGGAAATCACGCTATTTCGGCGCTCCGATCAGCTGCAACTGGGAGCCCTCGGGCTGATTCAGCACGAACTTGTCGTCGGTCAGCGGAACGTTCATCTTCATATCGGTCACATCCAGTACGACGCCGTACCCGTCCTGCGGCCGGTTGATGTCGATGTGGCCAGGGAACATGACGCCTTCATAGGGCCGCCACTTCGAATACCGCGTGTCGCTGACCAGGGCGCCCGCTTCATCGTACACGGTCTGCCGCACGATGCTGAGGTCAATTCGATCGAACCATACGGCGCGCGACGGCGAGAGTTCCCCCTCAGCGCCCTCTTTCATGAAGTAGAGAATATAGAGCGCATTGTCTTCATCGGTCGCATCGACGAGGACGGGGCGTTCGACGGGAAGCTCGTCGGGCCGGATCAGCATGGAGGAGAGAAAGGCCGCCGGCCGCAGATTTTCGAGCTTGTTTTTCGAAACGGCCGGGGCGGAATTCGATCCTTTGATGAACAGATTCTTGGATACCAGCGAAACCTCAAAAGTCGAGCCGTTCGAAACCATGTCGAAAGCTTTTGTGCGCACCACCGGATATTGCCCGATGATGCGGATATCGGCCGGCTTGCGGAAGAGGACATACGCCCGGACATCTTTGATTTCCGTGATGGAACTGGTATAAACGCTCCCAACCGAAGGCGTCATGTCGACCGTGGCCTGAAACGAGCTGATCGCGTTATAAAGGTTCGTGATCCGCGCGCTCAACTCGTTCCGTTTCGCCACCAGAAGCGTGGGGGCGGAACCGGCGGTCACCTTCTTGCCGTGACGCAGAATGACGCGCCTGGTGTAAAGACAGGAACTGGAGATGAGGCCCAGAATCAGTGCGAGAGCCACCGGGACATACCGGCGCGGTTTGGGCATCGTTTTCATTGTAGGATGCAAGGGTTTGAAGGCGAGCTTCAGCGTTTGTGCGGATGGATCGCTCCGTCCGGATGCTATAATTCGAATCAGTCGTTTCGTGGGCCTGTGGCGCAGTTGGGAGCGCGCTTCCATGGCATGGAAGAGGTCGAGAGTTCGAATCTCTCCAGGTCCACCAGTTTTTCAGCACTCACATCTGTCACCCGCCAGGTCATTCGACGTGATGTTCAGGCGTTGCCCTCTCGCCGATGCGCGGGGCCGCGCGCACAAGAAAAATCAACGGGGTATTCCCGGACTGTGAGCGCGATTTTCGGGCTGATTTCCTGGAACGGCCCACCTGTACTCTCTCGCGATCTGGAACGAATGGGCGCCGCGCTGGCATCCCACGGGCCGGATGGCTGCGGCGTCTGGACAAACGATCGCGCGGGCATGGGCCAGCGGCTGATGTGCTTCACGCCCGAGGATCGTCTCGAACGCCAGCCGGTTGCCAGCGCCGGCAACCGGTGCGTCCTCGTGGCCGACGGCCGGATCGACAACCGGCGTGAGTTGACGGAAAAGCTGGGCATCACGCCGCGGGCAGCGCGCGAAATGCCCGATTCCGCATTCCTGGCGCGCGCATGGGAGCGGTGGGGCAGCAATTGCGTGGATCATCTGGCGGGAGATTTTGTCTTCGCCGTGTTCGATACGCAACAGGATTGTCTGCTGATTTTTCGCTCCCCCCTGAGCCAGCGATCCCTTTATTACCATTACGCCGCGGGGCGATTCGCCTTTTCATCGGCCCCCAAAGGACTGTTTGCGCTTCCCGGCGTTCCGCGCGAAATCGACCGGCAGAGTCTGGCGGATTACCTGACTTCCCTCCGGCTCGAGAGCGGGAGGAGCCTGTTTGCAGGGCTGCATCGCCTGCCGTCGGGGCACATGCTCGTCGCCCGCCGGTCGGGCGTGCAGGCAAATTGTACCTGGCGCCCCGACCTCCGGCCCGAAATCCGGTTTTCCCGCGACTCCGAGTATCTCGAGGCATTCCTGGAGCTTTTCGAACGCGTCATTGCCGATTCTCTGCGAAGCCTGACGCCCGTTACCGTAATGATGAGCGGCGGTCTCGATTCGAGTTCGATCGCGGCCGTCGCCGCCGGCATTCTGGGCCGGGAGGGAAAGCGCCTTTCCGTCTTTACGGAAGTTCCGCCGCCGGGCAGTGATCCCACAGTTCCAAAGGGCAGGTACGCCAATGAAGCGCCTCTGGTGAACGCGATCGCGCGCAAGTGCGGAAACATCGACGTCAACTTTGTCTGCGGCCGCTGTTTTTTTCTGGACGGCATCGATCGATTTTTTGCGGCGGCCGAGTATCCCTTTCAAACAACCTGGAACCGGGTATGGTGGGAAGCCATTCTTCGCGAAGCGAGCGGGCAGGGTGCAAGAGTCGTTCTGACCGGTGTGCCCGGCAACCTGACGTTCAGTTGGGATGGGCAAGGACTGCTGCCGCAACTGATCCGGAGAGGCCGTTGGGTGAAAGCGGTCCGGGAAGCCAGCCAGTGGTCGCGCCTCAACCCGCCGAATTCCACGCTTATGGCCCTGGCGCGCGGCTTTTTGCCGCTGCTGCCGGAACCGGTCTGGAAGGGGGTCAGGCGCCTCTGGCACAGCCGGAACGGGCGAAACGGCGCCGGTCCCGACTGGAGGACGTATTCTCCGATTCATCCCCAGTTCGCGCAGGCGCAGCGCGTCGAGGAACGCGCCCGCGAAAGAAACCTGCTTCCGGGATACCAGCGCGCGGGGCGAAACACGCGACAGGAACGCTACCGTCTGCTGCAAATGAGAGAGGCTGAGCCTGATATCTCGCGGGGTCACGAGGCGATGTTCCGGGTGCAGCGCCGCGACCCCGGCGCTGCCTCCCGGCTGGTGGAGTTCTGCCTTTCGCTGCCTGAAGAACAATTCCGGCAGGATGGCGTTTCACGTAGCCTGATCCGGCGCGCCATGGCCGGCTGTCTCCCGGACGAAGTGACCACCAACAGGCAGAGAGGCCTTCAGAGCGCCAACTGGTTCGACCGGACCGTCGAAGCCCGATCGAGAATTCGCGAGGAAATCGCCCGGATCGCCGGAAGTGAACTGGCGCGACTGACGCTCGACTGGGGGCGCGTCGGCGTTCTTCTCGACCGTATGCCCGACTCGAGCAGCGCCGCATGGGGCGAGTTGATCCGCTACCGCCAGTTTCTCGGGACCGCCCTGATGACCGGCAGCTTTCTGTATTGGTTTGAGTCCTCCGCACGGACCCCGGAGCCGCTCTGATTGGCGACCTGGCGCTAT
>CAZXCO010000710.1:0-18744 GCA_964639095.1 uncultured Solibacteraceae bacterium | reverse complement strand
CGACATTGGGAAGCAGTGCGAAGACAGCGACAATCGCGCTGCAGGCGCCGGTGCTGGTGTCGGCCGTTTCGTGTAATCCGACGAGCCTGTGGCAGAGCGGGGTGAGCGCGTGTACGGTGACGTTGTCGCAGACAGCTCCGGCGGGTGGCGCGAGCGTGACGCTGTCGAGTAATAATGCGTTGCTGACGGTGCCGGGAACGATGACGGTCACGGCGGGCAATACTACCGGGACATTCACCGCGACCGCCGCGGCTTCGATCGCATCCAATGCGACCGCTACGATCACCGCCACGCTGGGCAGCAGCGCGCCAGTTACGGTTATCAGTCTTCTTGCGCCGGTTCTGGTATCCGGCGTAGCCTGCAACCCGACCAGCCTTGCGCATGGCGCTGTCAGCACATGCACAGTGACGTTGACGCAGGCGGCCCCGGCCGGCGGCGCGAGCGTGACGCTTTCGAGCAACAGCGGCCTGTTGACAGTGCCGGCTTCGGTTACGGTGGCGGCGGGCGCGACGACGACGACGTTCAGCGCGGCTGCCGCGGCGAGCATTGCGAGCAACCAGAGCGCTACGGTGACCGCCACACTGGGCGGCACGCCAAGGATAGTCACGATTGCACTGACATCCGGAACGACCGGCAACGGCGGCAGCGGTTCCGGCGGAAGCGGCGGCGGAGGTGGAGGCGGCGGCGGGTCGGGTCTTGCACCGGCAAGTCCTCTGACCGCGTCGCCCACGACGCTGAGCTTCGACGATGTACCGTCGAACGGAAGCCCTGTCAGCCAGACACTCGATGTGTCGTATGCGACTACCGATACCTCCCCGGTGAACTTCACGACACGGACACAATCCGGAAGCACATGGCTCAGCACATCGCCCGGCTCGGGAATCATGGTCGAAGCGGGTTCCGGCGGGATGGGCACCACGATTACCGTGGCGGTGACGCCGAAGGGTCTCGATCCTGGCACGTACACGGACAACGTGATCGTTTCCCTGAATACGATGGCCCTCGCTATTCCGGTCACCATGACAGTCACCGGACCAGGTCAAATCACGGTGAGTCCGCAGTCGCTCAGTTTCACCTATCGTCAGGGTGACGCGGCACCGGCGGCTCAGGGTCTTTCGGTGTTCAGCACGCCCTCCGGATTGCCCATTGCGGCTTCTCCCGTTCTCAAGGACGGTGAAAACTGGCTGACTGTCGGCGCTGGCGGAACGGCTCCGGTTTCGTTGGCGGCCTCCGTTAATCCGAACATGCCCGCCGGGACGTACACCGCGACGATCACCGTTTCATCCGGCGGCGCCACTGCGGTAAATATCCCGGTAAGCTACACCGTCGTGGACGCGGCGCCACAGCTCTCAGTGGCGCCCCTGACACCTGATTTCGCGCTCCCGGAAGGAGGTTCGCCCGCCAGCGGCCTGATAACGGTATCCAACACAGGCGGCGGAACACTTCAATTTCGTTCGCAGGTGGATTCCGACGGAGGACAGTGGCTGATTCTGGCCGGCAATGGCTCGGGCAGCGCCACGGCGTCCGCGCCCGCGCCGATCAGTTTTACGGTCGATCCCGCGGGCCTTACGGCCGGTATTTACACCGGTCATATCACCATTCAGGATGCGAACTCGGATGCGCACGCGCTTGTGACCGTGACGCTTGCCGTAAGCCAGACGGCGCAATCGCTGACACTTTCGCAGTCGGCGATTACGTTCTTCGCCATTGCGGGCGCCGCGCCGCCGCCTTCGCAGTCCTTCACCGTGACGAACGACGGGACGGGCGTACTCAACTGGACGGCGGAGGCGCAGCTCGTATCGAACCCTGACGCGCCCGCCGCCAATTGGCTGACCGTTGGTGCGGCCGGCGGTTTTTCCATCGGCGGCCAGACCGGATCACCTGTGAGCATCTCTGTGAATCCCGCGGGCATGCCGCCGGGTCAGTATTATGGCTCAATCAATATCCGGGCGCCGAACGCGGCCAACAGCCCGCAGAGCGTTTCGGTCCTGCTGAATCTTGTGGCGCCTGGCCAGGGCGGCGCTGACATTGGCATTTCGACGGGTGGTGTGATCTTCTCCGGTCAGAGCGGCAGTACGGCCTCTCAGCAGCAGGTAAGTCTGTTCAATCCGTCGGGCAGCACTGTCCACTACTCCACAACGGCCTTCACGTCGAACGGTGCAGACTGGCTTAGTGCATCCCCCGCCAGCGGAGATTTGCCGCCGGGAAATTCTTCCATTGCGATTGCCGCGGATCTGTCGCAACTGGCGCCCGGCGTTCAGACCGGAACTCTGAACATCGGATTCGACAATGGCACAGTCGGTGTCATAGGGGTAACCGTCATTGCGGCGGGAACCGGGACGGCTTCCGATCGCAGTGGTGCTTTTGGCGCGCGCGCGGTGGCCCCACGCACAGCTTGTCCCGGCGGCAGCTCGGGATTTCTGGTGCCTGTATTTCTGCAACCTCTTCAACAGTCTGTTCTGCAGGCTGGAGTAGCCCAGAAGGTTCAGCTTCGGATTGTTGACGATTGCGGGCGTCCGCTGGGCGCAAAGGATGGTGGCGCGGCAGAGGTCCTGTTCAGCAATCAGGACGATCCGGTCACGTTGCACGACGCGGGGAGCGGTATCTGGGAGGGGACATGGAATGCGATGAACGCCGCGGCCGAGGTTCATGTTCAGGCTGTGGTCTCGGCGTTCTCCGGACTCAGTGCGATTCCGGCTGATCTTGCCGTCAGCCTGCATTCGGCTTCCGTGAGCGCGCCGGGGCAGCCACGCAGTGTCGTGAATGCGGCGGGCGGCGTACAGATTCCTCCGCAGATTGTGACTCCGGGCGGCTATGTTGCTGTTTATGGAGCGGGCCTGGGCTCCGGCGGAAATCCGGCCGCCACCACACTCCCCCTGCCGACAACTTTGAACGGAACACAGTTGCTGCTGGGAGGGCAGCCGTTGCCGCTGCTCTATGCGGGCCCGAACCAGGTGAATGCGATCGTACCCCAGAACCTGAATCCGAACACCACATATCAGCTTGTGGTGCAGCGCGGCGCGACGAGATCGGTACCCGCGCCTCTGACGATTGCTGCATACCAGCCCGGTATCTATACGCAGGATTTTTCGGGGACCGGACAGGGAATTGTCGAAATCGCGGGGACAACTTTGCTGGCCGGGCCCGCGAGCAGCGCTTCCAGACCCGTCCTGCGAGGTTCGGAATACCTGACGATCTTTGCGACTGGCCTGGGCCCGGTGACGGGCGTCAACGGGGAGGCCGCGCCCGCCGATGGCGCTGCCGCGCCCCTTACGACGCTCTATCAGACGACTGCTTCGGTCACGGCCACGATCGGCGGAGTGGATGCGCCCGTGGTGTTCTCCGGGCTGACCCCGTCGCTCGCCGGACTGTACCAGGTCAATGTTCAGGTGCCACCCGGCTCGCCGTCGGGCGATGCGGTACCACTTGTGCTCACGGTGACGGACGCGGCGACTGGAAAGACCTATCAGTCCAATACCGTCACTATTGCGGTCCAGTAGCATTAACTTTGCAGCACTTCTGATAGCAAAGCATTTCTACTGTTATCCCAGTCCACCTTTCCCTCCCCTTTGGTCAGAATGGCCGATGTAATCGATTGGCCAAACCTGACTTAAACAGATTTCGCGGTACTGGTACAGGCGCCGTATCAAATTGATACAGGCAAGCTCACAATCGGATTCAGGCTGGATTCGAAACGGAGCGTTCGCAAATGGTCAAACCCAAGGTAAGTCGCATCGTTGTACGTCAAGTGAGATATGCAGCGGCGTTGATTTCCTGCTGCGTCATACTGCAGAGCATGGCGCCGGCACAGACGGCATCAAATCCGAACATACTGATCATGCCGTTTGGCTCCTGGCAGGTCTGCGAAAGCTTCTGGGGCGCGCGAACCGCTGCCTGTGAAGGCTTCGTTCCGGGGAGCGAGCAGTTCCTGCTTCTTGTGAAAGCCAGCCGGCCGGAGACTACTGCTTATCTCTATACGATCGTGGCGACCATGGAGGACGGGAGCACACGCGCCATAAGCGGCCAATTGAAGAGGCACGACAACAACGCCGGATATACCTCCACAAACTTGTATTTCGGAGGGATCGCCGTTTCGTTCAATACCACGATCGAGGAAGTTACCGTCGCAGCCACCCAGACGGGCACTGGAGTCTTCCAGCCGTAGGATACCGGGGCTTTCACACAGGGGTCCACGGCGCAGTTGAAGGCAGGACGACTCAGTTGCTCAGGCGAACCTGGCAACCGAAGAAAGCGTAGCCGCCGGCGCCAGGGACACCGGGCGGACCGCCACCGGCGAAGTCGGCCGGATCCAATCGCTGTCGATTTCGACCGCCACCGAGCGTTGAAGCATCGATACCGAGACAACGAAACGGAACTTTTTCCGGATGTCCATGGTGACGCCCTCAAGGCCTTTCAGGGGGCCTCTCTCGATGACGACGCTGGTGCCGACGGGCAAGTGGGGCCATGGCTCCAGAAGAAGACCTGAACTGACCATGGTCTGAATTGCCCCTACCTCGCTCTCGGATATCGCAGCCGGAACCTTACCTGTACCCACTATGGAAATAACTCCCGGGGTCATCAGAATCGGAAGCCGCGCCTGCACATCAAAACGGCAAAAGAGATATCCGGGGAAAAGAGGAAGGTCGAGATCTTTCTGGCGATCAGACCAGCGCCGCCTCTCGCGGTAGACAGGCAGATATTCTTCATAGCCCTTTCCCGAAAGGGCTGCCGACACCGTTCGTTCCCACCTCGGCCGAACTCGAACCGCGTACCAGGGATAACTGTTTTCCATGGAACTCATTTTGAAAGCTCTCGAAAAGTCGCTTTAGATAGCTGCAAGTGCCGGTCAGGACGACTGACTTCGATAGTCACTATAGCGTACCCACCGATAAATAAAAGACCGCCCGTACCGGTACTTTGGCACGGTCGAATTTGTAAGTTCGCGGCAATCCCCTTGTAACAAATACTTCGGGATCGGGACGAAATCCGGAACCGCCCTTCCCGGACAGCGACGCTTCGCGGACTACCCGTAGCACTTTGGTCCCATGATGCGACTTTAGTCCCATAAATCGGGAGGAAGTGAAACTTGCCCGTTCCTCTCTCTGGCGCGGCAAGAGCGCCCAAGTGATTGAAGATAAATCGGCAAGCGAGCACTTGCCGCTTTGGCACCGGCCGTGCTGCAAGGAGGGCGCAAGTCGATTTTCCCGAAGCGCCCGTTGGGACTAAAGTGGCGGTAGCCTGCCCGGGCTCCGCTCGCGTCGCTGCCGGCCCGCCTCTCTGTTGTCCTCCATCCGAGGTTTCAGTTCCCGATGTCCACCAGCGGATCGCAGCCCGTTCCGAGAACAAGTCCGGTCCAGAACATAACTGTACCGGAGGATGAGCCCGGCCTGAACTTAGGCCGGATCAAGGGGATCGTTGTCAGAGGCCGCTGGTGGATTCTGCTTGCAACATGTGTGTGCGCCATATCAGCGACTGCGGTTGCATATCTTCTTCCCGTTCGCTTTACATCCGACGCCACGTTGCTCGTTGTCCAGCAGCAGGTTCCGCAGCGATATGTTACCCCGACAAGCACTCTGACGATCGCCGAGGAACTTCAGGCGATGACACAGGAAGTCCTGTCGAGAAAACGGCTGTTGCAGTTGATCGATCAGTTCGGATTGTATTCGAACGAGCGAAAACGCCTCGCGCCGGAGCAGTTGATTGCCCTGATGCGCAAATACATTCAGATTCAGCCTGTTGAAGCCGCGATCGGGAGCGGCAGCGGCAAGGATATCAGCTCATTCAAGATTTCCTTCTCGGCCGACAAGGCAATTCTGGCGCAGGAAGTGACGAGCCAGCTCACGTCGCTCTTTATCCAGGAAAACCTCAAGGTGCGGGAAGATCAGGCCGCCACCACAACAAGCTTCCTCGATGAACATGTAGGGGAGGCGAAGAAGCGGCTCGACGAGCAGGAGCAGCGCGTTCGGGACTTCAAGATGCAATACCTTGGAGAGCTTCCGGAGGAACAACAGAACAACCTCGCGATTCTAAACAGCTCGCAGACTCAGCTTCAAAATACGACGGTAAATCTCGACAGGGCACGCCAGCAGCAGGTTTACCTGCAATCGCTCCTTGATGAATATCAGCGTCTGGCGGCCCGCGGGAGCGCGCTGCCGGCTGCGCCGGGCGCCGCGCCCCAGGCCACGGCCGTTCTGGATCCGGTTCAGTTGCTGGAAAATGACCTGACCCGCCTCGAGAGCACGCGAACGCAGTTGTTGACGATTTACCACGAACGCTATCCGGATGTCGCCGCGATCGAGCGCGAAATAACGTCCAAGAAGGCTTTGCTGGAAAAACTCAGGGCTGCGAAGTCCGAGACCTCCGCTTCGTCCGCACAATCCGCGGGAAAGTCCGGCGCCGTGGATCCCGGGAGAACGGACGCGAAGCGCAATGTGCCGGCGGATCAGGGAGAAAACGCCACCATTGCCCAGTTGAGGAGCCAATTGGAAGCGAATCGAATCGAGATCGAGAATCTCACAAGGGCTCAGAAGCAGGAAAATGACGCGATTGCGGAATACCGGAACCGCTTGAATCTGACGCCGGTTCGTGAGCAGCAGTTGTCGAGTATTTCGCGAGACTACGAACTTTCCAAACAGGAGTATCTCGATCTTTTAGGCAAAGAACAGCAATCCGAACTCGCCATGAGTCTGGAAAAGCGTCAGGGCGGGCAGCAGTTTCGCGTGGCGGAGTCTCCGAGCCTTCCGACTCTGCCTTCGAGCCCGAAACGGTTGAAAATTTCGCTCGGCGGTGTTGGAGGCGGAATCGTATTCGGCCTGCTCCTGGCGGTTCTCGCGGATCTCAGAAATCCGAAAGTCTATGACGAAAAGGAAGCGATCCGGCAATTTTCGATACCGCTGGTAGTGGCTCTGCCCCTTCTATCGACTCCCGCGGAAATCCGGTCGCAAAGATGGAAGAGAGCTTTCGGGTGGTTTTCGGCCGGAGTGCTGACGGCAGCCGTGCTTCTTGTCGAGTATTACGTTTATCGCCATCCTTAGAATCAACGGGCAGCGGCGGGAGTTCCCTTGGAACAAAATGATATGGTTCCGGCTGTTTGCGCCCGGGTGGTTCGGGCTATCCGGAGAACCGGGAAAAAAAGCGCGGCTGCTCCTGCCGCGGGAAAGCGCTTTGCATGAGCCGGACCTGGGATCTCCTTCGCCAATCGGACTGGGGCGGCACAGATCCGGAAATTGCTGCCCTGCCAGCAGACATAGTCGAAGCGCCGCAGTCCCGGGCGCTCGGAGTGAACAACCCCAATGGCCCGTGGGCAGACCGTTTTCGCCTGCTGCGCCTTCGGCTTCTGGAACGCTGGAACGCAGATCAGCAGAAGGTTCTTCTTGTAACGAGCCCTTTAGCGGGCGATGGGAAATCGACGGTCGCACTGAGCCTCGCGGGCGCTCTCGCAGAGCGAGGAAAGCGCACTGTACTTCTGATCGGAGCGGATCTGCATCACCCCACTCTCACCGAAGAGCTGGGCCTGACAACACGATCCGGACTGGCAGAATGTCTCGAGAAGGACATCCGGCCGCTGACAGTGATCCGGCGAATCGAGCCGATGGGCTGGTATCTGCTCCCTGCCGGAAAGCCGCGGGGAAATCCGACGGAATTGCTGCAGAGCGCGGCCTTCGGGGAGTTTCTGCGGGAGCTGTCGAGACAATTCGAATGGGTCGTGATCGATGCACCTCCGGCGATTCCTCTCGCCGACGTTCTGGCGCTCCGGCAAAGATCGTCAGGCAGCCTTGTCGTGGTCAGGGCGGGGAAAACGCCGGCTGATGCGGTTGAGCGGACCATCGGGCTCCTCGGGCCAAAGCACGTGCTCGGCATTGTTCTGAATGGCGTCGAGCATTTCGATCGTGCCTACTCAAAGTACTATCCGCCATATCGGGTTGAACAGTCATAGGCGATCCTGTCTGAACTTTTCAGAAACGAAAAGTCTCTAAAGAAAAAGCAGCCCCACGAAAGTGAACATCATTCAGAAGACGCTCCAGCCCGAAGACTACAAGTCTGCTCGCGTTCTCATCGCGGATCCGGAAACCGGATTTCGGAAGGCTGTTCGAAGGCTCCTCGTTTCGGAACGGGAGGTCGAGATCGTCGGAGAAACAGGCGATGCGGAGGGCGTTCTTGCGTCGGTCAGTCATCTCGAACCGGACGTCGTTCTTGTCGACGCTGAACTCCTCGTCGCCCTGAAAGACCGGATGGACGCCCTCGGTGGGGTCAGTCTGCTCGTTACAGTCCCCAAACTCGACGACGCAGTGGTCATTCGGGCTTTTCTTCAGGGTGCAAAAGCAGTGGTGACGAAACCGTCCGGTCCCCAGATCTGGACAGAGAGCATACGGACGGTTGTCTCGGGACAGTATTGGCTGGAGAAGGAGAGCATCGGCATTCTCGTTGCGGCGCTCCGGCAATATTTCCTGCAGAATGCGGAAACAACACTGCCCAGGAGTTACAAGTTGACTCCCCGGGAAGTGGAGATAGTCAGCAAGATCGCAAACGGCCATACCAACAAAGAAGTTGGCAAGGCATTTTCGATTCGGGAAAGAACGGTGAAGCATCATCTGACAAATATCTTCACCAAACTCGGCGTCTCGAACCGGCTCGAGCTGGCCCTGTTTGCCCGGAACCAGCTGCTGATGGAAGGGCCTCTCCGGCGCGAAGCCGTACCGAACGACGAACTCAGAGGCTCTGAGTCCCTCCAAAAAGTGGACTGAGCGCTTTTCGCCCGCGGCGGGGCCGCAGCCCGGCTGCATTTCGGGTTGCAATGCCGGGTAGTAAGGAACACCAATCAGGAGGTTTTCACGTTTATGACCCGGAGGAGTAATTTATGATTCGCTTTGGTGTAATTGGCTACGGTTACTGGGGCCCCAACGTTGTACGAAATCTTCAAAGTCTCGATTCCGTACAGGTTGTCTCAATCTGCGACAAGAATGTCTGCGCTCTGGAGCGCGCCAGGAAAACTTATCCCGGTGTGCATCTCACCACGGATGTGTCAGAGTTGCTGGGCTCCACGGAAATCGACGCAATCGCGGTGATCACGCCCGTCTGGACGCACTTCGATCTGGCTCGTCGGGCTCTGCAAAACGGCAAGCATGTTTTCGTGGAAAAGCCGTTCACCTCCACTTCGTATCAGGCGGAGGAATTGATCGAAATTGCGGCTCGAAACCGCCTCGCGATCATGGTGGACCACACGTTCCTTTTCACAGGGGCAATCAAGAAGATCCATCAACTGATCGACGACAGCACGCTGGGCAAGCTTTACTATTACGATTCGACCAGAGTCAATCTGGGGCTGTTCCAGCATGACGTCAATGTTCTGTGGGACCTTGCTCCACACGATCTGTCCATCGTGGACTATCTGATCGGGGAGCGTCCGGAGGCCATTGTCGCCACCGGCGCCGCTCACTTGAACGGCCTGACCGACGTCGCTTACCTGACGGCCTACTACCCGGATAATGTCATCGCCCATATCAATGTCAACTGGCTCTCGCCCGTGAAGGTGAGAACGACACTCATATCCGGCGAAAAGAAGATGCTGGTCTGGAACGATCTGGAAGCCGACGAAAAGATCAAGGTGTACGACAGAGGCGTAAATTTAACCAGCCGTGAAGGCGTATACGACCTCCTCGTCAGCTACCGGTCAGGCGACATGTGGGCGCCAAAAGTCGAACAGACGGAGGCCCTCAAAGCCGAGCTGGCATATTTCGCCGGCTGCATCCGGAACGGCGAGACCCCCTTCAACGACGGGGCGGCCGGACTTCGCGTTGTCAGAATGCTCGAAGCGGCGGAAGAATCTCTGAGACGCAAGGGAGAAGCCGTTTACGCATGAACGACACCAGATGCATAGCGGCGAACGTGAAGCTCGGGCGGGACGTCCGGCTGTCTCAGTTCGTGAATCTGTATGGCTGCGAGGTGGGCGACGAGACCAAGCTCGGGGCGTTCGTGGAGATCCAGAAAGGCGCCAGAGTGGGATCGCGCTGCAAGATTTCCAGTCATACGTTCATCTGCGAGGGTGTGACGATCGAGGACAACGTTTTCATTGGCCATGGTGTGGTCTTTGTCAACGACACTTATCCTCGTGCAACCGCACCGAACGGAGAACTCCAGACCGAACAGGACTGGAAGGTTGAAACCACTTTGATTAAAAAGGGCGCGTCGATCGGATCCGGCGCCACAATCCTCGCGAATCTGTGCGTTGGTGAGAACGCAATCGTTGGTGCGGGAAGTGTCGTCACCAAATCCGTTCCGGCCAATGTCATTGTTGCGGGCAATCCTGCCCGGATCCTGCGCAGTCTTTTACCGGAGGCCCCAAAATGAGTCAGGTCGAAACAACGGCAATACCTTTTCTGGATCTTGTAGGCCCGCACGCGGAGCTGCGGGAGGAGCTTCACGACGTATTCGATAAGGCGCTGGGCGGTGCGGCTTTTATCGGAGGACCTGCCGTTCAGGGCTTCGAGACCGAATTCGCCGATTTCTGCGGGGCGAGACACTGCGTGGGCGTGGGAAGCGGAACGGATGCTCTCCGGTTTGCGCTCATGGCGGCGGGTGTAGGAGCGGGCGACATTGCCATTACCGTTCCCAATACTTTCATCGCTACCACAGAGGCGATTTCCCAGTGCGGCGCGCATCCAGTCTTTGTGGATGTCGATGAACGCACGTACAATCTCGATGCGGCGCAACTCGGGGCCTACATCGAGAAGAACTGTGAGTTCGATGCCCGGAAGGGAGTGCTTCTTGACAGAAGAAGCGGCGACCGGGTAAAGGCCATTGTTCCGGTCCACCTCTACGGCCAGATGGCCGATATGGATCCGATTCTGGAGTTGGCGGAGCGATATAACCTGATCGTCATCGAAGACGCGTGTCAGGCGCACGGCGCGGAATATTTCTCCCGGAGGGAAAACCGCTGGCGCCGGGCGGGTTCCGTCGGCAAAGCCGCCGCATTCAGTTTTTACCCCGGCAAGAATCTTGGGGCGTGCGGTGAAGGCGGCGCGGTCACGACAGACGACGCCGAAGTCGCTCAAAGAATCCGGATGCTGCGCGATCACGGACAGGCGCAGAAATACCATCACGAGCTCGAGGGCTTCAACGGAAGGCTCGACGCGATCCAGGCGGGAATCCTCAGAGTGAAGTTGCGGTGCCTGCAGGCATGGAACGAGAAAAGAAGAGAAGCCGCGCGCCGGTATGAGGAACTACTGCGCGACTGTCCGGGTGTGATCCTTCCTTGCGAGCCGGACTGGTCAAAAGGCGTATTCCATTTATATGTCGTTCGGGTTAGTGACCGGGAGAAATTCATGCGTCACCTGAACGCCGCGGCTATCGGAACAGGAATCCATTATCCGATTCCACTGCACATTCAGAAGGCTTATGCCCATTTGAACCACCGGGAGGGAGATTTCCCGGTAGCGGAAGGCGTGGCTCCCGAAATCGTATCGCTGCCGATGTTTCCCGGAATCACGTGCGAACAGCAGGCTCGCGTCGCCGACGAAGTCAGGGCTTACATCCGCCTGAACTCTTAGAAAACGCCGGCGCACACTCCGCAAACAGCAGGTCATCACAGATGGAGGAATGAAGTGCCCCAAAAGACTCCAAAAGTCTGGATCGATCTTGACAATTCGCCCCACGTCCCGTTTTTCGCCCCGATTATCCGGGAGTTGAACGATCGCGGCTATTCCGTGTTCGTGACCGCGCGGGATTGTTTTCAGGTCTGCGAACTGGCGGAATTGTTCGGAATTCCTTACAGGCTGATCGGGCGTCACTACGGAAAACACAAGCTGCTGAAGGCAGCGGGGACATGCATTCGTGCATTGCAACTGGCTTCGACCGCTTTTCGTGAGCGGCCCAGCCTGGCTTTGTCCCATGGCTCGCGTTCTCAGCTCCTCGCGGCATGGCTGCGGCGGATACGCTCGATCGTGATCGTCGACTATGAGTTTGCCAAAGGGTTGAGGACGCTGCGTCCCGAATGGGTCATATTCCCTGAAGTGGTGGCGGCAAACGCGGCCCGGAATGACAGTCAGGTTCTGACATACCCCGGAATCAAAGAGGATGTCTATGTGCCGGAGTTCCGGCCCGACGCATCGATCATGGGCGAACTCGGTTTGAGGGAAGAGGATCTGATTGTCGTGCTGCGGCCTCCCGCGAACGAGGCTCACTATCACAATCCCGAGAGCGAGAAGCTTCTGGATGCCGTTCTGAAGCTGCTTCGTGATCGGGCCGATGCCAGGGTGGTCCTGCTGCCGCGAAACAAGGCTCAGGAAGCGGCGATCCGAAAGGACTGGCCCGACCTCTTTGCAACGAAGAAGATGTTTGTTCCGGATCATGCCGTCGACGGCTTGAACCTGATCTGGCACTCGGATCTGGTTATCAGTGGCGGCGGCACGATGAACCGGGAAGCAGCCGCACTGGGCGTGCCTGTTTACAGTATTTTCCGGGGCACAATCGGCGCGGTGGACCGGTATCTGGCTGCCAGCAATCGCCTCGTGCTCCTCGAGAGCGTCAGAGACGTTCAGATGAAGATCGCTCTGGAGCGGCGGGTTCGTCCTTCGAAAATGGATCAGTCCAACAGTCGCGCTCTCAGCACAATCGTCGCGCACGTGTCCGGAATTCTCGAGCGGATTCATGCAACAGCCCCGGCGACGGACGCAGGAGCGGCCGTTCCGGCCGAGGCATCGAGAAAGCAATGAAGATCCTCACTGTTGTCGGTGCGCGGCCGAATTTCATGAAGGCTGCGCCGATCATCACAGCCATTCGGAAACACAACCGCGAAACGGGGACCGGAACCTCATCGGAGAGTCCGGGGATCGAGCACGTTCTGGTTCATACAGGACAGCACTACGACGCCATGATGTCGGACTCGTTCTTCGCGGATCTGAATTTGCCCGCTCCGGATATCCGGCTGGGTGTCGGTTCCGCCACTCACGCGGTTCAGACGGCAGAAGTGCTCGCGAAGTTCGAGACAGTGCTGCTGCGTGAGCGCCCGGATGTGGTCATTGTCCTGGGCGATGTCAATTCGACGGTTGCCTGCGCGCTCGCGACCGCGAAGATTTCCTTCGATTCCACCGGGACACGGCCGCTGCTGGTCCACGTGGAATCCGGCCTGCGTTCCTTCGATCGGGCGATGCCCGAGGAAGTCAACCGGGTCGTCACGGACCATATCTCCGACATCCTCTTTGTCACGGAGGAAAGCGGAAGCCTTAATCTGCTCAACGAAGGCGTGTCTCCGGACAAGATTCACTTCGTTGGGAATACCATGATCGACTCGCTTCTGGCATTTCGCGGGAAGGCCGATTTGTCGACGATACTGGAGCGGCTGAATCTGGCGCCTGCGCATGCCAATGGCGCCCCCCAATCGATCCGGCCGTACGCTCTTCTGACGCTTCACCGGCCCTCCAACGTGGACAATCCCGACACCTTCAGAGACATCCTGGGCGGGCTTGAAGAGCTTGCGAAAGGCTGTCCGATCATTTTCCCCGCGCACCCGAGGACCCACAAACGAATCAACGATTTCGGGCTTGGCCTGAACGGCGGTGGCGAAGGCGGTGCGGAAAGCGGTCGCGATGTCGGTCGAAACGGATTTATCGTGGTCGATCCGCTGGGTTATCTGGACTTTCTCTGCCTGATGAAAAACGCGGCCGTGGTCATCACTGACTCCGGCGGAATTCAGGAAGAAACAACATGCCTTGGAATTCCCTGCGTGACGGTCCGGGAGAACACGGAAAGACCGGTGACCGTGGAGAAGGGAACGAATATCATCGCGGGCACCGCACGCGAGAACATTCAGGTGGCTGTTCGAAAGCAGATGTGCAAGAGGAAGCATCATGCCACGCCGGAAAAATGGGACGGCGAGGCCTCTGCCCGTATTTTGCAGGTCCTGATCGGCATCATTCAGGAGCGGAGCCGGCTCACCCGGTTGCCTGTGGAACTGCGGGCGTAGCTTCGCATGAGCAACATGGAATTGGCATCCGGCGGCGTCGAATCCACCACACGGGCGCTTCTGGCATACTGCAGAGCCAGCGGCTGGGCCGGTTACGACCCATACGACGCGTTGAACAGCGGACTTTTCCGTGCGCTGCCGTTTCTGGACAGCAGATTCCCCCGCCTGATCGTTACGCAACTCCTTAAGCGAAGCCCTGTCAACATCCGCAGTCTGATGCTGGTGCCAAAAACCCAGAACCCGAAGGCGCTCGGGCTGTTCCTCTCCGCGTTTCTGAAGTTGTCCAGCCTGGGTGTCACGCGCGAAGACTGCGATTCCATGATCGAGCGGTTGATCGCAACCCGTTCGAAGGGGCTTCCCTGGTGGTGCTGGGGCTATAGTTTTCCGTGGCAGATGCGCACGGATCTCGTGCCGGCGGGAGCGCCGAATCTGGTCTGTACCACGTTCGTTGCGAACGCTCTTCTGGACGCTTACGACGAATTCAAAGACCCCCGCTGCCTCGAAATGGCCGTGAGCGCCTCGACGTATATCGTGGATCGCCTGTTCTGGAGCGATAAGGATATTGCAAGCTTCAGCTATCCTCTACCGTCATTTCGCAGCCGATGCCATAATGCGAATCTTCTGGCTGCCGCGCTGCTTTGCCGGGTCCACAAATATGTTCCCGAAGAGAGGTTCCTTGGTACGGCGCTGCGCGTCACGACTTACTCGGCGGGGCGGCAACGTGCCGACGGGTCGTGGCTCTACGGCGAGTCGGCCCATCAAAACTGGGTCGATAACTTTCATACCGGATATAATCTGTGCGCCCTTCGGTCCATCGCGCGCGATGCGCGCACCACTGAATTCGACGGGTGCATCCGGAGGGGATTTTCCTTTTACCGGGCACACTTTATCCGCGAAGACGGCGCGCCCGGATATTTTCACAATCGCGTCCATCCAATTGACATTCACTCAGTGGCGCAGAGCATCATTACTCTGGTGGCGTTTCAGGACCTGGATCCGGAAGGCCTGTCGCTGGCGCACCACGTCCTCCGCTGGGCCATGGACAACATGTGGGATTCCCGCGGCTTTTTCTACTACCGCAAGCTCCGGCTGTGTACCATCCGGACCTCATATATGAGGTGGTCGCAGGCCTGGATGCTGCTTGCATTGTCGACCCTGTTCGAAACGCGCTAACACTCCGGTGTTCTTTCTGGCCGGGCCGGTGTTGCAGAACCCGCGGCCGTCCAATAGAGCAACTCCACTGTGATTGAGTGCATTTTCACGCTCGACTATGAGATCAACGGCAACGGGACCGGCTCTCTCAACGAACTTGTTTATGAGCCGGCCGAGCGGCTTAAAAAAATCTTCCGCCGTTGGGGCGCCCGGTTTGTGGCGTTTGTCGAAGCGGCGGAGTTCGAGAAGATCGGGGCGGCCGGGACGGATCCCGCAATCGAGCTCGTCCGGCGCCAGATTCGCGACCTTTTTCATGATGAATTTGAGATCGGGCTGCACCTGCATCCGCAGTGGTGCAATGCGCAACATGTGCACGGGCGGTGGATTCTCGATCCGGCTGAATACAACCTCTGCACTCTACCGGTCTCGCGGATCGAGGAAATCGTCGGAAATGCGGTTGGCTATCTGCGCTGTGCGCTCGATCGGCCCTCATTCACGCCGCTCTCTTTCCGCGCGGGAAACTGGCTGTTCCAGCCGACGGCGAATGCGGCGCGGGTGCTGGCGGAAAACGGGATTCGAATCGATTCGTCCGTCTTCAAGGGCGGTCTGCAACACAATCATGAGTTGGACTTTCGCGCCGCACTGCGAAACGGATACTGGTGGGCCTTCACTGAAGAGGTAACCCGGCCGGAGGGTGCCGGGCGATTGATCGAGGTCCCCATCCACACTGAAATGGTTCCGTTCTGGAGAATGGCCACTGCGAAGCGGCTGGGCTTTCGGGGGGCGCCGAGCGCCGCAAACAGGAATCTGCGGTACAAATTGAATCGCGCCCGTGACCGGATGCGCTTCCGTTATCCCCTCAAGCTGGATTTCTGCCGAATGACGCTGCAGGAGCTGACATCGATGTTCGACAAGGTGCTGCGCCAGGATGCGGCAGACCCGGCAACATACCGGCCGATCGTAGCGATCGGCCACACCAAGGATCTGAGCGATCCGCAAACCGTGGATGCCTTTCTTTCGTATCTGAACGCGAATCACGTTGCGATTACGACATTCCGGAATTCCCGGTCAAAGGCGCTTCAGAACGAAATTCGGGCGTCGCAGCCGATCGCCTGACTGAAGTGCGATCGATTCACCGATGAAGGCCGCGAAATGACAAGCGAACTGTCAAATCCAGAGCAAATCGGCAGCGCCGCAGGGACCGGCGGGATGTCACTGAAATATGTCCTCATCACGCCCGCCCGAAACGAAGCGGCGTTCATCGAGGAAACGATCCAGGCCATGGTCGCGCAGACAGTACGCCCGGAAAAATGGGTGATCGTCAGCGATGGTTCAACGGATGGCACCGATGACATCGTGAAGAGGTACGCTGGAAGGCATTCCTGGATCGAACTCGTGCGGGCGCCGGAACGTACAGAAAGGCATTTTGCAGGAAAGGTCCATGCCTTTAACGCGGGGTATGCCCGTGTCAAAGACATGCAGTACGACGTGATCGGAAATCTGGACGCCGATATCACGTTCGATTCCGAATATTTCGCCTTCCTTCTCCGCAGGTTCTCACTCAACCCGGGACTGGGTGTTGCGGGCACTCCGTACACGGAAAACGACAAAGGTTACGACTACCGGTTCACCAGTATCGAGCACGTTTCGGGAGCGTGCCAGCTGTTCAGGCGGAAATGCTTTGAAGAAATCGGCGGATATGTACCGATCAAAATCGGGGGAATCGACTTGATGGCGGTCATCACCGCCCGGATGAAAGGCTGGCAGACCCGAACGTTTCTCGAGAAGCACTGCGTTCATCACAGGACCCTGGGAACGGCCAAACAGAATGCGTTCCTCGTCGCATTGCGCGGAGGAAAGGGCGACTACAGGCTCGGCATGCATCCGCTGTGGGAGTTCAGCCGGACCTTTTATCAGATGACCCGGCGGCCCTATGTGGCCGGGGCTCTGCTCCGTCTGAGCGGGTTCATGTGGGCCATGCTGACGAGAGCGGAAAAGCTGGTCCCGGCAGAGACGGTTCGGTTCCGCCGGGCCGAGCAGATGAAGAGGCTGGCCCGGTTCATCGCGTGGAAACGCCAGATTCAACGCTGCTGCTGGATCTATGTGACCGAAAATTTTTTCATCACCACCCAAAGCCGGCTTCGGGAAACCGAAACGTCGGCAACGCTGCGGTTTGTGCCCGTCGGACCGGAGAACTATCTGCGGGTTGCCGAATTTCGCGGTTCCGAGCGCGTCTCTGAATACGCCGCGAAGGTCGGGCACGGGGAGATCGGCTTCTTTGCTGAAGCCGATGATCGTATGGCCGGGAGCATATGGGCGACGATCAATACTACAGCGGCGCCGCTCGTCGCCAGAGGTCACATCCGGCTGAAGCCGGGCGAGGCGCTCATTCACGACATCGTGACCGGTGAACGTTCGAGGAGCAGGGGAATCGGTACGTTCATGGTGCGGCATATGGCGGAAGCTCTGCTGGCGCAGCATGGAGTTAACCGAATCATTGTCGACGTGAACTCACGGAATCGGCCGTCGTTGCGCATGATGAACAAGGCTGGCTTGCGGGCCGCTGAGCAGGTTCTTTCGATCTCTACGTTTGGCCGTCTCCTGCTGCAGAAGCGTCTGAGGCGGTACTCGGAACAAACATGCTGAACGCAGCCCGCGCGTCGGCGATTCGCTCGTTGACTCCATGCAATTCAGAGGTCGCTTCCGTAACGGAACCGGATTTCCGGATCAACCGTGTGGAGATGCACTGGCGTGAGGATCTTCCGGTTTTCGCGTCGCCCGCATTCCTGAAACTGATTGCCCGCGAACATGGATGGCTCGGGGGAACCGATGCGGCAGGGCGTCTTCGGTGCGTACTTCCCTATGTGGTCCTGCGCAAGCCGGGGTTCAGGCTCCTGCGTTTCCCCACGGAAACGATCGCGATCGATGCGCCCCTTCCGGAATATGACGAAAAGCGGTTCCTGGGTGAAGTCCTTCGGTATTTGTCGGCGGCGGGAGTCGATCTGATCGTTCCGGCAAGCAATACGGCGTTGTTCCGGACCTGTCCCGAAGGCGCTGTTGCGGCTCCCTACGGAACTTACATCAATGACCTGGAGCAGTCCGAAGAGGCTCTGTGGAGCGCGATATCGGAGTCGTATCGGAAAGATATCCGGAGAGCAACCAGGCAAGGGGTCGAGATTCGCAGCGGCATCGAATATCTGGAGGCCGCTCACCGCATCATCGCGGACACGCTGGCCAGATCGGGCATGAAGTTCAAGAAGTACGGTGAATTCGAGAAGCTTGTGCTCGGTTTCGGCGATAACGTCCGCGTATTCGTCGCCATGCACGCAGGCACCCCTCAGGCATCTCTGGTAACACCGTTCAGCCTGTACAGCGCTCATACCTGGTATGGAGGAACCATTGCGGAGCCCGTGCGGGGCGCAATGCACCTCATGCACTGGGAAGCGATGCGCCAGTTCCGTGCGGCTGGTGTGAAGCGGTTCAATTTCACAGGTGTCAGGATCAACCCGGAGCGGGGCTCGAAACAGGAAGGAATATCGGTTTTCAAGGAGCGATTTGGCGGAAGGCTGATGACGGGGTTCATGTGGAAATATTCATTCAGCTCCGTCAAGTCCGCTGCATACTCTCTGGCC
>CAZXCO010000709.1:0-5064 GCA_964639095.1 uncultured Solibacteraceae bacterium | reverse complement strand
ACGGCGTACTCCAGGATCAGATCCCATCCGATGATCCAGGCGACGAGCTCGCCGAGCGTCGCGTACGAATACGTGTACGCGCTGCCCGCCTGCGGAATCATCGACGCCAGTTCGGCGTAGCAGAGGCCCGCAAACAGGCATGCAACCGCCACCAGTAAAAAGGAGACGGTGATGGCCGGACCGGCGCCAGGCCGGCCCAGCATGGAAACCGCGTGTGTACCGTTGAGCGCGAGATCCAGAACCGTCGCGTGCAGGACGGACTGGACGTTTTCAACCTTGCCGGCGGCAGCCGTTCCGGTGAGGGTGAAAATTCCCGAACCGATGACGGCGCCGATGCCCAGCGCGGTCAGGCTCCACGGACCCAGCGTCTTGCGCAGCCGCCTCTCTGGTTCTTCGGAGGCGGCAATCAGCGCGTCGATGCTGCGCGTCCGTAGAAGGTCGCCCAAAGCCGTGCTCTGTCCCGATCAGCGTTTGCGCTGGCCCTGTGCCGATCTCCGGATCTTCTTCTTCGCCGAGCCACGGGCCACGCCTGCGGCACGCTTTGTTTTGGGCGCCGCTTTCTTACGGGCAGTTCGCTTCAGCTTCTTACGCTCTTCGGGTGTCGCTACGATCTTTGTATTCATCTGTTTTCCGTCAGGCTTTGGTGAGGCCTGCGTATTTCTCCACTAGTTTTTTCATCCCGTAGCGCTGGAAATGGACAACAATCTTCGCATCGTCACCGTCGCCCTCACGACGGAGAATCGTCCCCCGGCCATATCTGGGATGCTCTACTACTGTACCTGTTCGTGCGGGCTGCTTCGGAGGCGGCGGCGCTTTCGGCAAAGGCGCGCGGGGCGGCGCGGGCGTTGCATTCGCGAAAAGCTGGCCCTGCGGGGCCGGCCGCGGTGGAGCGGCAGGCGGTTTCGCGGGGACCACGCGATTGACGGGCGGCGTGCTCGCGGGAGGCGCCGCAGGCTGCGAAATTCCCCGGATGGGCACATTCATCCCGCGTTCGCGGAAAAACTGCGCCACATTCTCCACCGAGTTGTACGTCTTGCCGGTATAGAGATTCCGCCGCGATTCCTGCCGGACCTGCCAGCGTTCCGCCGTAAGGTCCACCTGCGGGATGCGCTCGTCTTCCTCGACTCCCATTTTGACAACGAGATTCGAAGGGATCTCGCTGAGGAAGCGCGACGGAATGGTCCGTTCCTGCTCTCCGCCGCCAAAACGCCGCCGGTAGCGCGCCCAGCTCAGCACCAGCCGCTTCTCCGCCCGCGTCATCCCCACGTAGCAGAGCCGCCGTTCCTCTTCCATCGCCGCTTCGCTCAGCAGCGACCGGCTGTGCGGGAAGAGACCATCCTCCATGCCCGCCAGGAACACCACCGGAAACTCCAGGCCTTTGGCATTGTGCATGGTCATCAGCGTGATCTGCGAGCCTTCATCGATCGCGTCCGTCTGCGCGACGAGCGCCGCGTGATCCAGAAAATCCCGCACGTTTTCGCCGCGCTCGACCGCTTCCGCCGCGGCGTTCATGAGTTCGTTGAGGTTTTCGACGCGGGCCTGCGACTCCGGCGTGTTCTCCTGCTCGAGCATTCGCCGGTAGCCGGTGCGCTCTTCGATGAACGCCAGCGCGTCATGAAGCGGCTTCGTCTCGACTGCTTCGTGCAACTCGGCCAGCATGTTGCGGAAGGCAGCCATCGCCGCGTGCGCGCGCGTCCCGAACTGATTTTCTTCCAGCATGCGCTCGATGGCTTCCCAGAGACCGAGCCCGTTTTCGGCCGCAAATTTTTCCGCCTGTTCGACGGTCGTGCGCCCGATGCCGCGCGCCGGCACGTTGATGATTCGCTGCAGACTGATGGAATCCGAAGGTAAAAGCGCGAGCTTCAGGTACGCGATGATGTCCTTGACTTCCGCGCGCTGGTAATAGCTGATCCCGCCGACCACGTTGTACCGGCGATTGTAGCGGCGCAGCGCCTCTTCAATCTGCCGCGACTGCGAGTTGGTGCGATAGAGAACCGCCACGCGCCGGTCGGGATGCTGCCGCAGGATCTTTTCGATTGTGTCGGCGATGAACAACGCTTCGTTTTCGGCGTCGTGCCCCGCATAGACGGTGAGCATGTCGCCTTCATCGGCTTCGGTCCAGAGCCACTTGCCCTTGCGCTCTTTGTTGTTCGCCACCACAACCCCGGCGGCTTCGAGGATGTTCTTCGTCGAGCGGTAATTCTGCTCCAGCCGGATCGTCTTCGCGCCGGGATAGTCTTTTTCGAAATCGAGGATGTTCCGGATATCGGCGCCGCGCCAGCTGTAGATCGACTGGTCTTCGTCGCCCACCACGCAGACGTTGTCGTGCGTCCGGGAGAGCAACCGCATCAGCTCGTACTGGCTGCGATTGGTGTCCTGATACTCGTCGATCATGATGTAGCTCAGACGGCGGTTCCAGCCCTCGCGCGTCGCCTCGTCGTGATAGAGCAGCCGGACGGTTTCGAGCAGCAGATCGTCGAAATCGAGCGCATTCGCCTGGCGAAGCGCCTTTTCGTACTCCTCGTAAACCGCCGCGACCTTCGTCACACGGGGATCCGCCGATTTGCTGTACATCTCCTGCGGCGTCTCTTTGGCGCTCTTGGCCTGGCTGATCTGCGAGAGCGTGCCGCGATAGGGCATGGCTTTCTCATCGAGTCCCATGCGCTTGTAAGCGGCCTTGATGATGGCAAGCTGGTCTTCGTCGTCGTAAATCGAAAAATTCCGGGTGAAGCCGGGGCGCAGAGATGCCAGCGCGTCGCCGTCGCGCCGCAGCAGCCGGACGCAGAAGGAATGAAAGGTGGCGATCCGCGGAGGCTTCTCCAGACTCACTTCCGCCAGCAGAGACGACACGCGATCACGCATTTCCCCGGCCGCTTTGTTCGTGAAAGTCACCGCCAGAAGGGCCGAAGGCGGCACCTGCTTCGCGCTGATGAGGTGCGAAATCCGGTGTGTAATGACACGCGTCTTGCCGCTGCCGGCGCCCGCCAGAATCAGCACCGGGCCCTCAGTCGTTTCCACTGCTTCGCGTTTTTGGGGATTGAGACCCGAGAGGAAGTCCACTAATTATCTATTTTCGCATCGGGTCCAAAAATATTTCGCCGCTGCCCATTGACATCGGGTTTCGTTAGTACTAATTAATTAGTATCAGTCATGAGGCCGGATGATGCCATGAACCTCTGCCACTTCGCGGGAATCGGCCTTTTGTGCGCCGCGATACCTGCGATGGCGCTGCAGGCCCCATCCGCCGCCCGGCCCGAATTCGAAGTCGCTACCGTCAGGCGGTCGCCGCCTCCGCCCGGGAATCTCATCAACATCAATATCGGCACCGTCCGCAACGGGAGAGTCACCTTCTCCAACGCCTCCCTGAGCGAGTGCCTCAAGTTCGCCTGGGGCCTCGTTTCCGACTCGCAACTCGCCGGGCCGGACTGGATCAAGTCCGGGAGCGTGCGTTTCGATATTGTGGCGCAGACTTCGCCGGATACCCCGCGCGAACAGATCCAGTTGATGCTGCAGACGCTGCTCTCGGATCGTTTGCAGCTCGCGGTGCACAGCGAGCGGAAGGAACTGGCCTATCTCGCGCTGGTTCCGGGCAAGGGCGGGCCGAAACTCGTCGCTGCCGGCGCAAACGCCGCGCCCGCGGCCGGCAGCATTGCCGCGGGAGGGCATATCGTCAGCAACCGGATGACCATGGCGACCCTGACCACCCTGCTCTCCCGCTTCGAGCGCAACATCGTCGTGGACCACACCGGGCTCAACGGTTTCTTCGAAGTCAGGCTGGACTGGGCGATGGAAACAGGAACCCGGGCCGCGGCGGAGCCGGCCGCGGGTCCATCCGTCTTTACCGCTGTGCAGGAACAACTGGGGCTCCGGCTCGAGTCCCGTAAAGGACCGCTGGAAGTGCTCGTCGTGGATCACGCCGGGCAGAATCCGGCCGACAACTGAGAGGAGGCATATGCGCCGGCGAAGCCCGACATTGACGGAACAGGAACTGGAAATCATGAAGATCGTCTGGGCACGGGAGAGCGCCACCGTGCGGGAGGTTTATGAGGCACTTCTCAAAACACGCAAAGTGGCATACACCACCGTCATGACCATGATGAAGATCCTCGAGGAGAAGAAATATCTCGACAAGACCCTGGTGGACCGCGCATACGTTTACCGGCCCACGCAGTCGAAAAAGCAGGTGATCGGCGGTATGGTCCGGGAGTTCGTGAATCGTGTTTTCAACGGATCGGCACAGCCCCTCCTCGTCCATCTGGTCGAGGAACACAAGCTCTCTCCGAAGGATCTGAAGGAGATCTCGGAACTGCGGAGGAAGCCATGAACAATGTCGCGATTTACAGTCTCCAGCTTGGTCTGGTCGTATGCTTCGCCGCATTCATTCCGTCGCTCCTGCGGATCCGGACGCCGGGAACCCGGCTCATCTACTGGCAGTGTCTGCTCGGCGCCGGCCTTGTGTTGCCGCTGATCCGGCCGTGGGCCAGAACCGCGACAGACGGGGTGGTTACGGTATCCACTCTGATTCACCGCACAGGGCCGGCGCACACGGCCACACTTTCCGGCGTGTTCGGCGGCATATCCGGTATCATCCGGGTCCTGATTCTCGCGGGGATCGTAATCCGCGCCGGGTGGCTGGCGCTCGGGCTCCTGCGTTTGCGCCGCTACCGGCAGCACTCCCGCACTCTCGATGGCATTTCCGCATCGGCAAAAATCCTTCTCTCCAGCGGAATTTCGAGCCCGGTCACGTTTGGCTTCTTTCGCCCGGTCGTGCTTCTTCCCGAAAACTTCACAGAGCTGGAGGCGCCGGTTCGGGAGGCCATTCTCTGCCATGAGCTCCTGCACGTCAGCCGGCGCGATTGGCTCTTCACGGTGATGGAGGAAGCAGTGCGCTCCGTGCTGTGGTTCCATCCCGCCATCTGGTGGCTGCTCGGTGAAATTCAACTGACGCGCGAGCAGGTGGTGGATCTGGCGGTGGTCCGCACGACCGGCGCCCGTGACCGGTACGTGGACGCCTTGCTTGCTGTCGCCGGGGCAAGGCCACAGCTTGATCTCTCGCTCGCGCCG
>CAZXCO010000708.1:0-3686 GCA_964639095.1 uncultured Solibacteraceae bacterium | reverse complement strand
CGATGGCGAGGATGGCTTGGAAGAAGGTTCCGCCCTGGCCGTCGAATTCTTCGGGGATGTCAATGGACATGAGGCCGAGGGCGAACATTTCGGCGATGAGGTCTTTGCGAAAGATGCCGGCTTCGTCCATGGCTCGGACGTGGGGGGCGAGGCGATCGTGGGCGAAGCGGCGGACGGAGGATTGGAACATCACCTCTTCTTCGGAGAGGACGGTGAGGGGCTCCGGCATGCAGCCATTATAGGGTGACTGCATGCCAGGACCGATGAGGTGAGGCGACGTTACTTCGTAGGGTAGGTCTT
The DNA here is from genome assembly GCA_964639095.1 of uncultured Solibacteraceae bacterium. Lineage (GTDB taxonomy): Bacteria > Acidobacteriota > Terriglobia > Bryobacterales > Bryobacteraceae > BOG-234. Next base: position 3,386 of record CAZXCO010000708.1, on the reverse strand, counting down.
GGCGACCACCGAGCTACGTTCTAGAGAACCCAAAATTCCCGTCCGCCCGTGTTATCCGCAAGGGCCAGTTGGTTCGGCGCGGTGGGATTCGGGGAACGTATTGATCAGGCTGTCGCCAGGAATGCGCCATGTAGTTGGCACTGGTGGGCCTCCCCGCAACAGGAACCTGCATAATCGTCGTACTGCTGCCGTTGGCTGCTATCTTTCCGTTAGAACAGTGCCTGGCTGTCTGCGCGCCAAGTGAGTTGGCGGCTAGAGCCCACATCACCTTGGGACTTCTGTAAAGCTCCCGGTATTTTCCATCGGCGAGTGTCATGACCCCGTAGACGCGCTCATACGGCGACTTGTCCTCGTTAAAGACGACCGCCATCAGTCCCTCGGTTTGTTCCCAGCGCCGGACGGTCACGACGTTGCGCTGAAGGTAGGCGGCGATCTCTTTCCAGGATTCCAGGGGTGTTTCGTTTTCGATCATGTTCCTGAGCCTAGGGCGAACAAGCGATCCGGACAAGGAACATTAGCGCGCATCGGCTGAAATTGCCACAAATTTCTAATTCGCATGTATTTTTCGAGGTTCCGAATCGATGGTCCGGTCGGAGGCAACGGACTGACCCCCGAACGCTCCACATGAGGGAGGCCTTAAGGGGGACAGTATGAAATTCTGGAATTGGAAGCGGCGGAGAAGCGTTTGGAAAGATGTCGCAATCGGGGCGCTGGGGGGATTCGCGGGTTCGGTGGCGATGAACGGGTTTCAGGCGGCGGTAAGCGCGGTGCAGAAGCGAAGGGAGAATGGCCCGTCGTCAAGAGACGCGCAACGGGGCGAGCAAGAGGAACCGGCGACGGCGAAGGTTGCTGATGCGGTGGCGGAGAATGCCGGTTACGGTTCGATCCCGAAATCAAAGAAAGGGCTGGCCGGGGCGGCGGTCCATTATGGCTTCGGAACGCTAAATGGGATAGCGTACCAACTGCTTGCGCGGAAAGTTGGGGCGACGAAAGCTGGGTACGGGACGCTATATGGCGCGGGTCTGTGGGCGCTTGCCGACGAAGTAGCGGTTCCCGCGCTGGGCTTGTCGAAATCTCCAAAGCAGACGCCTGCGTCATCGCACCTGTATGCGCTGGCTTCGCATCTGGTCTTCGGATTGACGGCGGATACATCGATCCGGCTAGCGCGAAAGCTGGTGTGATGGGTGAAACGGGCCGAGGCACATGGGCTCGACCGTATGGAGTTTACATTCGGAAGGGCAGTATGACGAACGCGAAACCATATAGCACTGGAACGACGATGCAGCGCGAGGCCTTCGGCTGTGGGGCGGCGCGCCTGTTTGGAAAGGCCGCGGGACGGCTGAAGCGGTCGGCCAGATACGTGGGCGAACACGATACGGCCGAATTGTTGGAGGATGCGCGACGGGTGGTTCGGCAAAATCCGGCGCGTGCGCTGTTGTCAGCGGTTGCGGTGGGGTTGACGATCGGCTGGGCACTTCGGAAGTGACGGGAAGGAACAGTCATGGAGCAAGGCAAGAGCTTCGCACAGGTTGTACGCGATGCGCTCGACCATGTACAGGAGATTATTCGTTCGGAGATCCGGCTGGCGAAGACTGAATTTCGAGAGGAGGCCGGGCGCGCAAAGCAAGGCGCGATTTACTTTGGCGCTGGTGCTCTTTGCGGCGTGTTCGCGGCGGGTTTTCTGTTGCTCGCGCTGGTTTATTTGTTGGCCCTATTCATCCCCGCGTGGATTGCGGCGCTGATCGTCGGGGCCCTGGTAGGGTTGGTGGCGCTGTTCCTGGTGAGCCTGGGGCGGCGCTATTTTCGCAATTTTCGGATTGTGCCTGAGAGGACGGCTGCAACCTTGAAGGAGGACGTCAGGTGGGCTCAACAGCGCGTGAGATAGAACAACACATCGCCAGCGAGCGCGGGAAACTCGACCGCGACATCCATGAGTTGCAGACCAGAGTGCAGAATGCGACGGATTGGCGGTGGCAGGTCCAAAGGCGTCCGTTGACCGCGGTTGCCTTTGCCTTGACCGGTGGGCTGTTGGCGGCAGTGTTCACAGGCCGTCGGGAACGCCGGAATTGGCATTACCGCGAGACGTACGTTCAACCCATGCCAAGAAAGACGCGCGACGTAATCTTCGGTTTCGCGATGGGCCTGGGGATGCGCGGCCTTGCCAAATATCTTCAGTCGTGAACCTGCTCAAGAAAACTTTGGCTGCTTTCTCGGACGATGAATGCCTGTCGGGGGCTGCGGCGATTTCCTACTACGCGATTTTTTCGATTCCTGCGATCCTGGTGATCCTCATCAACATAGCCGGATTCTTTCTTGGTCAGAAACAGGTGAGCGACGAGGTCCGCAACCAAGTCTCGTCCTACATTGGCCCTGGCGTGGCGGAACAGGTGATCCGGATGGCGCAGAGCGCGGGAGAGAACGTCAAAGGCGGATCCCTCGCGATGGTTGTGGGTTTCGCGGCATTGGTGTTTGGCGCTACGGGTGTATTCGTGCAACTGCAGGCATCGCTCGACAAGACATGGAATGTCGAGCCGCGGCCGGAAGAGAGTGTCGTGCGTTCTGTGCTCACGCAACGCGCGGTGGGGTTTCTGGAAGTTCTCGGGCTCGCGCTGCTGCTGCTGGTCTATATTGCTCTGACGACTGCGGGTGGGCTGAACGCGATTTTGGGCTGGCTCCCCGGGGGCTGGTCGGAAGCCATGTTCCAGTTGATTGCGTTCGTTGCGAACCTGGCCGCGCTGACGGTGGTGTTTGCCGGATTGTTCAAGAGCTTGCCGAACGCCGAGATCCGCTGGCGAGTTGTCTGGTTAGGCGCGTTTGTTACAGCAGTATTGTTTTCGACGGGGCAGGTTTTGATCGGGTTGTACTTCGGACATGCGAATATTGCGGGAGCATACGGGACGGCCGGGTCGCTGGCACTGTTGATGGTGTGGATTTATTACTCGGCCATACTGGTGCTGTTCGGAGCGGAGTTGACGCACGTCTGGGCGGAGACGCATGGGATGGAAGCGGCTCCGGCGAAGGGCGCGCGGCGAGTGGTGTGGCGGCGGCAGGAGCTGCGCGGGCAGCAGTAGGTTGCCGCGGCTTGTGCTTGCAGCCAAGGCTTTGTAGCATAGGCGCGAGATGATTCGCGTTACGGCACTTCTCTTTCTTCTGTGTTTTCCGGGGCCGGGCCAAAGTCAGAACACACAAGAAGAATTCTTGAGAGCCGTGAGGGGGCTAACGTCGCGTTTGGCGGACGGCCATTCCATCGACCCTGTTGCGAGGATTCAAGAGGACCTTGGTCTTTCTCCGGAAGCCGCGGAGGCGTTGATCTATAGCGCAAATGAGTATTGGGGAGGGCTGCCCGCGTTCGCTCCGTCGCTGCAGCGTTTGATCCTGGAGAGGCG
>CAZXCO010000707.1:0-2706 GCA_964639095.1 uncultured Solibacteraceae bacterium | reverse complement strand
TCCAGATCCTGAAGATCGATCCGGTGAAGAAGCGCATTTCACTGGGCCTGAAACAACTGCAGCCGGATCCCTGGTCGAACGCGGCGGACAAGTATCACGTTGGAGACCGGGTCAAAGGTACGGTCGCGCGCGTCATCGACTTCGGCGCTTTTGTCGAACTCGAGCCGGGTCTTGACGGCCTGATTCACATGTCGGAAATGTCGTGGTCGAAGAAGGTTCGCAAGCCGTCCGATGTGGTGAAGCCCAGCGAGACGGTCGACGTGGTCGTACTCGCGGTGAATCCGGCCGAAAAGCGGATTTCACTTGGACTCAAGCAGGCGCTCGGCGACCCGTGGGATGGTGTGGAGAAGAATTTCCCGGTCGGCTCGATCGTGGAAGGACCAGTCACACAGCTCAAGCAGTTCGGCGCATTCGTTCAGGTTACCGAGAATGTCGAAGGCATGATTCATGTCGGCGATATCGTGAACGAAAAACGCATCAATCATCCGCAGGATGAGCTCAAAGTCGGACAGGTCGTCCGCGCCCTGGTGCTGGAGAACGACCGCGAAAAGCGGCGGCTTCGCCTGGGTCTGAAACAGCTGATTCCGACGTCGCTCGATGAGTACATCGCGGAACACAAGGATGGAGACCAGGTGACCGGACGCGTTGCGGAGGTGAATCGCAATCGGGCCACGGTGGAACTGGGGGAGGGAGTCCAGGGCCACTGCACTCTGGTCACTTCGGACCGCAAGGAAGAGCAGAAATCCGGCCCGGTCGATGTATCGGCTCTGTCTTCCATGCTCGCGAGCAAGTGGAAGGGCGGTGGCGCCAGCGCTGCTTCCGAGGCGGAACCGGCGCGGGAACAGTTGAAGCCCGGTCAGATCCGCAGCTTCAGGATCTCGAAACTCGACGTCGGGAAGAAAAAGATCGAGCTGGAACTCGTCCCGTAACGCCGGACGACATTGCCCTTTGGTACCAGTACAGGTGGCCTTTCGGAATCCGTCGCCAGGGTTCAATAATGAACCTGGGTGCAGCGTTCGAGCAACAGCTTGAATCGCGCGGAGGCCCCGGACAGGCAGGCGGCGCGCGTCCCCGATGCGCCGCCTGAGTCACAAAGCACGGTTATAAAAAAAGCAGGGTTATAAAAGCGCCCAGCCTATTTCGATTTTCCCGCCGCCGGCGCCGCATTCGGTTGAATCACCACGGCGCGCTCCAAAGGTTCTCTTGCACGGTGCTCCGAGAGTTTTTCCGCCGCTTTGGCTCGTGCTTCATCAGAGATCTGAATGCGGTTCTGCACCACGATCGCACCACCGGCTTTCGCCAGCCGGGTCGCCACTCCCTTGTGCTGGATCACGTTCGTCCGGCCGTCGATTTTGGCAACGCCGTTATGCACGGATACGGTGAAGTGATCCGCGTTGATTTTGGACTTCGCGAATCTCACCTGAATGTTGTGTTCGATCAGGCTGTCGGGGACCCGCGAAGCGCCAGGCACCGGTTTGACGGCCGATGCCGCCGGAATCAGCCCCGCGAAAGCGGCGGTCAAAGCCAGCGTGAAGACGACTTTTCCCATGTCCTCATCACGCTAGCGCAGAAAGTGCCTGCGCGCTATTGTCCCGGCGCCGGGATAGTTATACGGGTCGCTGGTCCATATAGTCACCGGATCCAGTCGAAGGCGCTGCGCCAGTCGATGTAGCCGTAAAAGCCCAGGCTTCCGGGAGCCGGGCCTTTGGGCAGGAGGAGCGTCTCCGAAACTCGAACAGTGTTTTCTCCACCAGCACCCATGAGCCACAGCGTTCCCGCTCCGGCGGAATCCAACCGGCAGAAGAGGATTTGCTTGCCGTCGGCGGACCAGCGCGGCCCCTCGTCCCGATACCGGTTGTCCGAAGTGATCGGGTGGGGCGGCGCGGCGCCGGATGCATCCGCCACCCAAATGCGCCGCTGCGCCATATAGGTTCGGGCGTTGCGATTGCCAGTGCTGAACTGCGGCGCCTGCACATAAGCGATGCGGCGACCGTCCGGCGACCATGACGGGGTCATCGCGCAGGTGTCGGCCGCCGTCACGTAGCGCACTGCGAGGCTATCAAGATCGAGAATTGCGACGCGCTTGCGTTCGTATGTCTCCCGTCCGGCACCGGCGGTCAGCGCCAGTTTGTTCTCCGTGGGAGAAAGCGCGAGAAACTCCTGGTGAACGAGGCTCGTGACTCGCAGTGGCTCCGGGGAGCCGCCTCGTGCGGGCACACGGAAGAGAGCCAGCCCATCCGCCATTACAGACGCGGAGAAATCGGGGTCTTTCCAATAGAGAATGAACCGGGAGTCACGCGTCCAGGCGTACACAATCGGAAGAACCAGATGCTCCGAAAGAAGCGTTTGTGATTCCATCCCGGCCAGGGTCACGCGACAGATTCGTCCGTCACGCAAAGGCTCGCCGCCGGTGCCGGTTCCGGTGCGGACCGCTTCACAGCAGGCGAATTGCGACCCGTCGGCGCTGAATACCGGCGTTCCCGGGTTCTTGTGAGTCGCGATGGATGCTTGTGCAGCGATGGGTGCGCGCCAGCCGTTGCGCGGGCTGAAGAATTCCAGTCCGTTTTCGGCCGCAATCGCCAGAATGTCCTGCCGCGGCGCCCAGACGCTCGATCCGGACGGCAGAGGCGCACTGGTTGAACCATCAGAGCGGACCACGCCACCCGCGATTGCTATCCAGTCGCCGGAAGGCGAGAAGCGTGGATT
>CAZXCO010000706.1:0-1760 GCA_964639095.1 uncultured Solibacteraceae bacterium | reverse complement strand
GCCGCCCTCGCCGCGGACATAGCCGTTGGCGCTCGCGTCGAAAGTTTTGCAGCGCCCGTCGGGAGAAAGAGTACGCGCCTTCGAGGACGTAATGCTGATCTCGGGCGAGAGGATCAGGTTGACCCCTCCTGCCAGCGCCACCCTGCATTCCCGGTTGCGAAGGCTCTGAGAGGCAAGATGCACGCTGACGCCGGAACTCGAACAGGCCGTATCCAACGCGACCGCCGGTCCCTGAAACCCGAACAGATAAGCAATCCTGCCGGCAGCGAAGTTCAGACAATTGCCGGTAAGGTGGTAGGCGTCGATGGCTTCCAGACCCGCACGCTCGACGATCCGCGCATAGTCGTTGTTCGTGATGCCCAGAAACACGCCGGTTTGCGATCCGGCCAGATCTTTGGGATCGATACCGGCATCCTCGAGCGCCTCCCAGCTCACTTCGGCGGCCAATCGCTGCTGTGGATCCGTCTTGAGAGTCTCGCGCGGCGACATCCCGAAGAAGTGAGCATCAAATTTGCCGACATCCTCCAGGAAACCGCCCATCCGCGTATACATCTTGCCGGGACAATCGGGATCGGGATCGTAAAACGCGTTGATGTCCCAGCGGTCCGGCGGAACTTCGCGAATGGCATCGACTCCGCCGCACAAGAGGTCCCAATACGCTTCGATGCTGCCGGCCTGGCCCGGAAACCGGCAGCTCATTCCGACAATTGCGACCGGCTCGCGCTTCTCCCGCTCCAGGGTATCCAGCCTGGACTGCATTTCTTCAATCGTTCGGAGCGCCCGCTCCAGAACGGACCGGCGGTCTGTGGAATCCGAGGCGTGATTCATGAATGCGTTCTCACAGCGGCTTTCACCTGATCTGTTCCAACTTCTTTGCGAGCAATGCGACCAGCTCCTCCTCGGAGGCCTCGTCGCCGCCGGCTTCCGCACTGTCCGGCGCTTCTTCGATGAACTCAGAGACGGCTTCACCGCCCGCCGGCTCCGGTTTCACAATGATTCCGGCGATAAACCGGGCGAGTGATTCGACGGTCGGATACTCGAAGGCAAGCGTCGGGGGCAGAGCACAGCCGAGAGCCGCTTCGAGGCGGTTGCGCAATTGAATGGTCATGAGAGAGTCCATGCCCATCCTGAAAAAACCCTGCCGGGAATCGACGCTGTCGGGCGAGTCAAAGCCGAGGATCTCCGCCACCTGAGAGCGGATGTAGTTTACGAGCAGCGGCTGTCGTTCGCCCGCCGGAGCCTGCCCGACCTCTTCGAGCAGCGGCTGCCGTTTCGCCTCCTGGACACTGCCGGAAGATGTCTCGTCCCCGGAGGGCCGGGCCGCCAAACGGGCGTCGTCGCACGGCGCGGCGAGGCGCTCGAGTAAGGGCCGTCTTCTCCTGGCTTCGAAGATGGGAAGGAATACGCTCCAATCGACATCGGCGACTACCTTTTGCGTAGCCTGGGTCTCGAGCAGGTACCGGAGCGCTGCGAGACCGCGGTCTGCAGGGAGGCCCTTCAGTCCGATGCTCCCGAACAAAACGGCTAATTCATTCGACACGATCCCGCCGCCCTCCCACCAGCCCCAATTGACGCTCAGAGCCGGCAGCCCCAGGGCGGCGCGATGATGGGCGAGCGCATCCAGGTACTGATTCGCGGCTGCGTAGGGCGCGAGCCCTTTCGAGCCCCAAACGGATGCACCCGATGAAAACAGAACAAAGAAGTCGAGCGTGTCCCCTGCGCCGTTGTCCGATTGCGTAAATTCATGGAGCAGCGCGGCG
>CAZXCO010000705.1:0-17665 GCA_964639095.1 uncultured Solibacteraceae bacterium | reverse complement strand
TGAGAGCCGAGTAAGCGCTCAGACAATCCAGATAGCGCCGGCCCTCCTCGTCGAATACCCATGCCCCCGAAGCGCGTTCGACAACGATATCGAGCGGGTGGTAGTTGTGCGCCCCCCAGCGATTCTCCAGTTCGATCAGTTCATCCGATCGCGAATGCGAGTGAACGCTACCCATGCCGCTTCTCCTTTTCCGGCGCGGCAACGGTGCCCAGACCGCCTGCAATCTTTGTCGCTTCTTCGATGGCGCGCGCCAGCACGGACCGGATCTTGCCGTCTTCGAGCATCAGCAGTCCGCCGATCGTGCAGCCGGCCGGCGTTGTGACATCGTCGCGCAGCGCCGCCGGGTGCCTTCCCGTCGTCTGCACCATCTTCGCCGCGCCAACGGCGGTCTGCGCGACCAGCGTGAGCGCCAGATGCCGCGGCAGTCCGACCCGCACGCCCGCGTCGGCGAAGGCTTCCATAATCAGATACTGATACGCCGGGCCGCTGCCGCTGAGCGCCGTGATGGCGTTGAAGTAACTTTCCTCCACAGGCAGGCACTGGCCCACAGCCTCGAAAATCCGCTGCGCGCGCGCCATGTGTTCGGCGGATGCATGGGTGCCGGGACAGATGACAGTAATGCCTTCGCGGACCACGCACGGCGTGTTCGGCATCGCGCGAATCCAGGGATTCGCCGTCCCCAGCGCCGCTTCGAGTTGCGCGGTCGTGGCGCCCGCCATGATCGAGACCAGCAGGGCGCCAGGACAGATGCCCGCTTCCCTCAGGTGCGCGGCAACGCTCGCCGCCTGCTTCGGCTTCACGCAGATCAGAATCAGCCCGGAATCGCGCACCCGGTCCCGGAAATCCGGTACGACGGGGATGCCGAGTTCTTCCGATGCCGCATCGCAACTGGTCTGCGATTTGGAGGAGGCCCAGACGCGATCACGCGAAATCGCGCCGCTGTCGAAGAGGCCATGGAGAAGCGTTCGGCCCATGACTCCCGCGCCGATGACGCCGAGCGTCTGGCCCTCACCGATCAGGCTCACCGGCCGCTCTTCACCTGTTGAATCGTCTTTTCCCACTGCGCTCTTCACGTATAGAAAGCCCCTCCCACCGTTCGCCCGGCGTACTCTGCGTCAGAAAGTCCCCTATAAGACTGGTGTACCATGCGGCACGTGCGCCGGAGTGTATTCGATTGTTTCATGCCCCGGCGTTTCCTCCGGGTTGCAATTTCTCCGGGTACGCCCAGGCATAAATCACCGGGAGCAGAAACAACGTGAGCATGGTGGACGTGAACAGGCCGCCGATCACCACGGTGGCCAGCGGACGCTGCACCTCCGCGCCCGTCGAAGTTGCGATTGCCATGGGCACAAAGCCCAGACTGGCCACGCAGGCAGTCATCAGCACGGGCCGCAGCCTCCGCCGCGCGCCGGCCATCACCGCGTCCCGAACCGGCATTCCCTCCGCCAGCGTCTGCCGGATCGAACTGACGAGAACCACGCCATTCAGCATCGCCACTCCGAACAGCGCCAGGAATCCGATCGAAGCCGACAGGTTCAGGTTCATGCCGCGAAGCCACAGCGCCGCCACACCGCCGACCAGCGCGAACGGCACATTACCCACCACCAGCAGGGCCAGCCATCCCGAGGTGAACGTGAAATAGAGCAGCACAAAGATCAGCGCGATCGCGACAGGCACGATCAGCATCAGGCGCCGCGTCGCTCGCTCCTGGTTTTCGAACTGCCCGCCGTATTCGATGAAGTATCCAGGCGGCAGCGAAACCCGGCGCTCGATTTTCGATCGCACCTCAGCGACAAAGCTCCCGAGGTCGCGGCCCCGCACGTTCGACATGACGACGACCCGCCGCTGCCCTTCTTCGCGGTTGATCACCTCAGGCCCGCGCGTCAACCCGATCTTCGCAACCTGGTCCAGCATGACCTGCTCGCCGCCCGGAGCGCGCAGCACGATCCGCCGCATGGCGTCCGGATTACTCCGGTAGCTCTCCGGCAGCCGCACTGCAACGCCGTAACGGCGCGGGCCGTCGAGCACTTCCGAAATCACGTCGCCGGAGCCCGCGCTCGCGACCGCCTCCTCCACGTCGGTGACGTTCAGCCCATAGCGCGCGAGCGCCGCCCGGTCCACATGAATGGAAAGGTCCGCCACGCCCGACGTAATCTCCATCTGCGGATCGGCCGCGCCGCGCACGGAGGAGACAGCGCGCACGATCTGCTGCGCGATGCCGTTGAGCGTGTTGAAGTCCTCCCCGAAGACCTTCACCGCGAGGTCCGCTTTGATGCCGGAGATGGTTTCGTCGATTCGCATGGCCATCGGCTGCGTGAAATTCCAGGCGATGCCGGGAATGTTCTCCATATCCTTGTCCACAGCCGCGATGAGCGCCTCTTTGCTGTGAAAGCGCTTCCACGTATCCATGGGCCGCAGCGAAAGATAAGTATCGCCTTCGTTGATCCCCATCGCTTCCGTCGCAAAGTCGGGCCGGCCGATCTTGACGACGACATCGGAAATTTCGGGGAACTTCCGCAGGCGCTCTTCGATGCGCTTGCTGATTTCGATCGATTGCGTGAGCGAGATGCCGGGAATCTTGCGCGTTTCCATCAGAATCGAGCCTTCGTCCAGCCTCGGCATGAACTCCGTCCCGATGAAGAAGAGCGATCCCAGCGCGACGACGAGCGTGAGCACGGAAAAGGCCACCGTGACGGCGCGGTGATCCATGGTCCAGCCGAGCAGGCGCGTGTACGCGGAGTCGAGGGTCTTCATCAGAAGATGCTCGCGCCTGCGTTTGGCAATGAACTTCCGGAAGGTGAACGAGGCCAGCAGCGGCACCATGGTGAGCGCAAGGAAGAGCGAGCCCGCCAGAGCCGCGCAGACGGTAATGGCCATCGGCCGGAACATGCGGCCTTCCAGCCCCTGCAGGAAAAGAATGGGCAGGTAAACCGCGATGATGATCGCCACCGCGAACGCCATCGGGCGCGCCACCTCGCGCGCGGCCCGCCGCACCGATTCCAGCGCCGAGCCGCCTTCGCGCCCGGACTCCAGATGATGGACGGAGTTCTCCATCATCACCACTGCGCCATCGACGATCATGCCGAAATCGATCGCCCCCAGACTCATCAGATTGGCGCTGATGCCGAACAACCGCATGCCGAGAAAGCTGATCAGCATGGAACAGGGAATGATGGCCGCCGTGATCAAAGCCGCCCGCAGATTGCCGAGGAACAGCAGCAGGACCAGCGTGACCAGAACGAATCCTTCGAAAAGATTCTTCTCGACCGTGTGAATCGTGCCGTCAATGACAAACGCCTGATCGTAAAAGGGCAGGATCTTCACGCCGGGCGGCAGGCGCAGACTGGCGATCTTCTCCTTGATCCGTTCGATCAGCTTCTTCCCGTTCTCGCCTTTCAGCATGATCACCATGCCTGAAACCGTCTCACCGTTTCGCAGCGTCGCGCCCTCGGGCGGCGCCGCGCCGATACGAACGGTTGCTACATCCCGCACGAGCACCGGTGTGCCATGCCGTTCCGCAAGGACGATGTTCCCGAGGTCTTCGGTCGTGGCCGCCCGCCCCGAACCGATGAGCGTGTACTGCTCGAAAGCGTGCTCGATGTAGCCGCCGCCGAAGTTGGTGTTATTCGCCTCCACGCGCGCGGCGAGATCGTGCAGCGTCAATCCGTATTGATCCAGCAGCGCCGGGTCGACCACGATCTGGTACTGTTTCGTCTGTCCGCCCCAGGCGTTCACCTCGCTGACTCCTGGAATGGTGCGCAACTGCGGCTTGATGACCCATTCGTGCAGGTCCTTCAGATCCATCGCGCTCATGGGCCCGGAAAGCGTGTACTGATACAGTTCGCCAAAGGCGGTCGCCGGCAGTCCGAGCTGGGGCTGAATGCCCGACGGGAGCGAAGACGCCACCTGCTGCAGGCGTTCGCTCACCAGTTGCCGCGCCAGATACATGCTCACGGAATCGTCGAAAACGATGGTCACCATGGAGAGTCCCAGCTTCGAAAGCGACCGTACTTCCTCTTTGTCCGGCAGCCCGAGCATGGCGCGCTCGATCGGATAGGTGACCAGTTGCTCCACCTCCGTCGGCGGCAGCGAGGGCGCGTCGGTGACGACCACTACCTGATTGTTCGTGAGATCGGGAAAGGCTTCTACGGGAATCGTGTAAAGCGCGTAACCGCCAACGCCCAGCAAGGCCAGAATGCCAGCGAGCATGAGCCAGCGGTTCGAGAGCGTGAAGTCGATGATGCGGCCCAGCATTCTATTCGCCCTCGATCGTGGATTTCAGGAGCTGCGACCGCAACAGGAAACTGCCGCGCACTACGACGTTCTCTCCGGCCTGAATGCCTTCCAGAATCGGCGTTTCTCCGCCGGCCGTCTCTCCCCTGCGCACAGGCCGGATGGCGAAATGGCCCGGCGCGGTGAGCACGAACACAACATCGGCATTGTCGATCTGCTGCACGGCGTCCGGAGGAACTGTCACCACCGGCTTCGTCCGTCCGCGCGGAATTTCCGCGGTAGCCAGCATTTCAGGCCGCAGCACGTTGCGCGGGTTATCGAGCGAGATCCGCACCTCCATCGTGCGCGTCTCAGGGTCGAACCGCTGCCCCAGATTGGCAATCCTCCCGCCAAACGACTGCGGAGGATCGCCGGGCAAAGTCACGGTGGCTCGCGCGCCCACCCGAAGTCCGCCGAGATCCTCCTCGCGCACCGAACCCAGCATCCAGACCTTCGAGAGGTCTCCGAGGACGAAGGTCTGATCCTCCAGGCCGATTGCCCTGCCCGGCGTCACATTCTTCTCGATGATGTAGCCTGACGCCGGAGCGAGGATCGGAACGTCATCGGCGAACTCGCCGGCGCTCGCAGGTTTGGGCTCAAGGCTGACCTTGAGGTCATCTTCCAGCAGGTCCTCGCCCCGCTCGACTTCAATTCTGGCCTTGTTGAGCGCGGCCTGGGCGGTTACCAGATCCTGCTGGGCCAGCTCGACCTGCTGCACGGAGCCGGCTTTGAGTTCGAGCAGCCGCTGGGCACGGTCGCGATTCCGCTGCGCCTGCGCGACCCGTGCCTCGGCCAGACGCACCTCCGCCTGTGCGGCGCGATAATGTGCCCGCTCCTCGCGCACTTCGTCGGCGTGATAACGGGCGAGCACCTGACCCTTTTTCACGTAATCGCCAAGACCGGCGTAGACAGCCATCACGAGGCCTGGCGTCCGGATGCCCACCCGCCACGTCCGGTCGTCCGCCAGCACAATGCGGCCTTTCGCCTGCAGCATCACGGGCTGGTCAGTCAGAACCGCTGCGCGTGTTTCAATTTTTGTGGCGGCGACCTGCTCCGGCGTGAGAACGATTTCGTCCTTCACGGCCTTCGCTTCCACGGGATCTTTTTTCGGGGGCGCTTCCGCGCTCTCACGATTGCAGGCGGCGAGCAGCAGCGCTCCCAGGATAATCAGACTCGTTCTCACCGCGTCACCCCCTCGGCTGCTTCCAGCCGGACAATGCTTTCGTGATATTCGGTCATGCCGCGCGCCCATGCCAGACTGGCGTCGATTCTCGACCGCTCGGCATCCAGCAGCCGGAGCAGATCCGTTCCGGCCTCCCGGTAAGCGGCCAGTGCGATCTGCGCCACATTCGCTGCTTCCTGGCGGAGGGGATCGAGGGTGGCGACCGCTTCATCGCGCCGCATCCGGTATTCCTCAAGCGCGGCCTCGTATTCGGCGCGGGCATCCGTCTCGCCGGCAGCGAGCAATTGCTGTCTTCTGCGCACTTCGGAGTCCGCGGCCTCCCGGTTGCCCTGATTCCTGTCGCTCACCGGCAACCCGATCTGGAAACCGGCGATGATCGTGTTCACGCCGTACGTGGTGTCGGGCAGCTCCGTGCGTTTGTAGCCGGCGAAGACACTCAGGTCGGGGCGGGCCCTGACGGCTTCGACCCTCGCTTTCGCTTCCGCCTCGGCGACATCGGCTCGCGCCAGCCTGAGATCGCTGCGGTTCGCCAGCACCTGCTCAAGAGGGACAGGCGCGAATCCCGCGGGAGCGTCGAGCGGTTCCGTCAGGATGACCGCTGCACTCACCGGCCGGCCCATATCCTTCAGCAGGGCCATCACGGCGCGGTTCGCTTCAACCGCAGCCAGATTCGCCGTGATTTTCAACCGCTCATTCTCCAGCCGGACGCGCAGAAGGTCCTGCTCGGCGATCGCCCCGGTGCTGAACTGCGCCGCATGATAATCGACAATCTTCTGGAAATTGGCGACAGACTCCTGGAGAACGGCGCGGCTTTCCTGCGCGCCGCGAGCGGCCCAGTAGTCGAGCTTGATGGTGTGGATGAGACGGGCCCGCGCCAGTTCATACTCGGCCTGCGCCCTCCCGACTCCCTGCTCAGCCGCGGCGATCCGCTCCGCTCTCTTGCCGAAGACGTCGAGCGGCTGGGTGATGTAAGCCACCGTGTCGACATCGCGCGAGTAAGTCTGCCCCGGCCGCAGGTTCTCGTTCTGAAAAAGAAATTCCGGATTCGGCCGCAGCCCGGCCTGTCTGCGAATGCCGCGAGCGGCCATAATGCGCTCGTTTTCCGCCTTGAGCGACGCCCGCGATTCGAGCCCGATCCGGATGGCGTCGTCGAGGCTGAGCTTCAACTGCGCGCTGCAGTTCGCCGCCGCCGCGAGTCCGGCGAGCATGGGCAGCACGAGTTGGATGCCTGTCGTTGTTCTGTTTCCCTGATACACGAATGTCCTTCCCGATGATTGCGTTCTGATGAATCTGCCAAAGGATCATTGCCGCGGACACACGGGTGGCGCCGCAGGACACACTACTGCTGTGCGAAGGGAAGGTTAAACAGGCGGGGCTCTGGGGCAGGCATTCCGGAGCGCAGGCGGATCGTGGCCGCACTCTTCGACGACGTCGAAGCTCGCGCGTGTTTCCACGGGAGGGTGCAGCAGAGCCGGCCCGTGGACCGGAATGAACGGCATGAAGGCCGGGGACAGAACCAGCGTGAAGGTATCGAGCGAAACCGCCTCGTCCTGATCGGAACTCTCGATTTCCCGCTCACCCGGTTTATCGACGTGAGGAGCTGCTCCGTGATCGTGATGGTGCCCGTAGAGGTGGGCATGAATCAGCGGAACGCCGCCATCCCGATGGACGTGCTGAAACGGCGCCAGGACGTAGGCGGTCGCGAATGCCAGAAAGCACGGGATCGCAACGAAGCGCCGCATGAAGAGAAGTGTACCGCGGGCGCGGGTCAGGTCAGGCCGAGCGCAATGGGAACCAGTTCGTCCATGGTCCTGACGTAGTGAATTTTGATGTCCCCGATCTGCTCCGCTTTCAAGTCCTCGCGCACGTTGACCTCGTTTTCGGCGGGCACGATGATCTCGGTGACGCCGCCGCGCTTCGCCGCCAGCACCTTCTCCTTGATGCCGCCGATCGGCAGGACCTGGCCCGTGAGGGTGATCTCGCCCGTCATCGCCAGATTCTCCTTCACGCACTTTTCCGTCAGCATGGAAAGCAGCGCGGTCGCCATGGTGACGCCCGCGGAAGGTCCGTCTTTCGGAATCGCGCCAGCCGGCACATGCACGTGAATGTCGCTGGTCTTGAAGATCTCCTGGTCCACCTTGTACCTGGTCGCGTTGGCCCGCACCCACGTCAGGGCGGCCTGCACCGATTCCTGCATGACTGAGCCAAGCTGGCCGGTCATAATCAGTCCCTTGTTGCCGCCCGGCATGCGTCCGGCCTCAATGAACAGGATGTCGCCGCCGACCGGCGTCCATGCCAGACCCACTGCGACTCCCGGCCGGCGCGTCCTCTCCGCGACTTCCGTATCCGGGCGGAACCGCGGCGCCCCGAGGGATTCCTCCACGAATGCGATGTCGACCTGCGTGGGGATCTCCGCACTCGCATCCTTCACCTCAGCCAGACGGCGCGCGATCTTGCGGCAGACGGTTCCGATTTCGCGCTCCAGATTGCGCACACCAGCTTCCCGCGTGTAGCGCCGCACAATATGCCGCACGGCGTCGTCCCGGAATGTGAGAGGGCGGCTCTCGTCAAGGCCGTTCTCCTTCTTCTGACGCGGAATCAGGTAGCGGAAGGCGATCATCACCTTCTCCTGCTCGGTGTAGCCCTGCAGTTCGATCACTTCCATGCGGTCGCGCAGCGCGCCGGGAATGGTGTCGAGCACGTTCGCCGTCGTGATGAAGAGGACGCGCGAAAGGTCGAAGGGCACGTCGAGATAGTTGTCGCGAAAAGTCGAATTCTGCTCCGGGTCGAGCACTTCGAGCAGAGCCGATGCCGGATCGCCCCGGAAGTCGCGGCCCAGCTTATCCACCTCATCGAGAACGAACACGGGATCGTTGGCTCCGGCCCGCCGCAGAGCCTGAATAATCTGGCCGGGCATGGAGCCGATGTAGGTACGGCGGTGCCCCCGGATCTCCGCCTCGTCGTGCATGCCGCCGAGCGAGATTCGCTGGAATTTACGGTTGAGCGAACGCGCGATGGACCGCCCGAGGGAGGTCTTTCCGACTCCCGGAGGTCCGACGAAGCAGAGAATCGGTCCCTTGAGGCCCGGCTTCAACTGCATTACCGCAAGAAAGTCGAGAATGCGGTTCTTGACCTTTTCCAGATCGTAGTGGTCTTCATCCAGGATCTCGGCCGCGCGCGGCACGTTGACTGCTTCTCCCGACGAGACCGCCCAGGGAAGGCTGATGAGCCATTCGAGATAAGAGCGCGACACCGTGTGCTCGGGCGACATCGGGCTGATGCGAGCAAAGCGGCCCACTTCTTTCAGAGCCTCCTGCTTCACTTCGTCGGGCATGCCCGCTTTCTCGATCTTTTCCCGCAGTTCTTCGGCTTCCTGCTCGCGCTCGTCTCCCTCGCCGAGTTCCTTCTGGATCGCCTTCAACTGCTCCCGCAGATAGAATTCCCGCTGGGTCTGGGAAAGCTGCCCCTGCACCTGCGACTGGATCTTCTGCCGCAGTTCGAGCAATTCGACTTCGCGGGCCAGTTGCTGGTTGATGAACTGCAGCCGCACCCGGGCATCGTTCTGTTCCAGCACAGACTGGCGGTCGGTATGGCTCAGGCTCGGCAGCGTCCCCGCGATGAAGTCGGCCAGCCGCCCGATCTCCGAGATATTTCCCGCCGCGGTCGAGACCTCATCCGAGAGGTTCGGCGTCGCGGAGACGATCTGGGTAAACTCGCTCAGCACGTTCTGGCGAAGGGCGGTCAGCTCCGGAGTGATCTCCGGCTCGATCTCGGCGAGACGCTCGATGCGTGCCCGCAGAAACGGCTCAACCGCGGTATAGCCGCGGATGTGCATCCGGGTCACCCCTTCACAGAACAGAAGCTGGCCCTCCCGCATCCGCACGATCTTGTGGATGATCGCCACGGTGCCGGTTTCGTGCAGTTCCTGGGGACCGGGCACATCCGTACGGGGATCGACCTGTGAGACCACGCCGATCAGGCGATTTTCGCCCAACGACTCGACGAGAGCCACCGATGTGGGGCGACCCACGCTCAAGGGCAGCAGCGCGTTCGGGAAAAGGACAGTATCCCGAACCGCGAGTATCGGCAGCTCTTCGAGCTCCGGGGTCCCGGGCTCCCCGCCCTGCCGGCTCTCCGTGCCGTGCGCTTCGCCGGTTTTTGACGGGCTTTCCTTTTCAGGCTCGCCTTCAGGATTGAGTGCGCTTTGCGCCGGGAGCGATTCCATACCTTGAGAGTAACGGCGCTGAGTCCGGAAAGCTACACCGCCGCGGGGTAACAACCGAGCACGCGTAACAGATCGGCCAGTTCCGCCAGATGATTCAGCGCGTTGCGGCACACCGGATCGTCAACGTGACCGATGAAATCGAGATAAAAAAGATACTCCCATGGTTTGCCACGAAGAGGCCGTGACTGGATCTTGGTCAGATTGATGTCGCGCAGCGCGAAGGCGCTCAGCGACCGGAAGAGGGCGCCGGGTTGATTGCGCATACTGAAGACGACCGTCGTCTTGAAGCGCTTCGAGGGGTCGTGTTTCAGGTAGGACGAGCCAGCGGATCGGGGCTTCTCCAGAAGGAAAAAACGCGTAAAGTTTTCGCGGTCATCTTCTATGGATTTCTTGATTATTCTTGCCCCATAGATCTCAGCGGCCTGCGCGGATGCGATGGCTCCGGCATCCTTCAATCCTTCCGCGACGACCATTTTGACGCTGCCCGCAGTGTCATAGAACGGAGTCTTCTCAATCTGCGGGTTCTCTTCGAAGAAGCGCCGGCATTGCCCCAGAGCAGCGGGATGCGAAAAAACCCGCCGGATCTGAGAAAATTTCACGCCGCGCGGCACAATCAGATTGTGCACGATTCGGACGAACGTTTCGCCGCGAATCGCCAGATCATATTTCAAAAGGTAATCATAATTTTCGTGGATCGATCCATGTAAAGTGTTCTCAATCGGGATCACTGCACAATGGCATTTTCCATTTACGACTGCCAGAAAAACTTCCTCGAAGGTTTGCATCGGTACGGGGATGGCATCGTCGCCCGCCAGCTCGCGCACAGCAACCTGGCTGAAGGCGCCGAGTTCCCCCTGAAAAGCCGCCCGCCGTCTCATTCTTCCTCTTTTCTTTCTCTTGATGCGGGGCGCTCCGGCCCGTTCCACCGGCGTGCATCCGGCACGGGCAAGCCGATCAAATCGAGCACACGCTCGACGCTGGAGTCCACCAGATCCTCAATCGTCTCCGGATGGTTATAAAACCCGGGTAAAGGGGGCGCCAGAATGGCTCCCATCTCTGCCGCGGCCGTCATGGCCTTGAGATGGCCCAGGTGCAGCGGGCTCTCCCGAATCATCAGAATCAACCGCCTGCGTTCCTTGAGCGTGACATCGGCAGCGCGCGTCAGGAGATTCGCCGTGATGCCATACGCGATGGAGGAGAGCGTGTGGATCGAGCACGGGGCGATCACCATCGCATTGGTACTAAACGACCCACTTGCGAGGGGTGCTGAGATGTCGTCCACCGGCCAGGTGAAGTGAGCCAGCGATTTCAAATCCAGCGCCTTCCTGCCCGTTTCGAGGTAGAGGGTCTTTTCCCCCGAGCGGCTGAGAATAAGGTGGATTTCCACTTCGGGCCGCCGCAGTTTTTCCAAAAGACGCAGCGGGTAAATGGCGCCGCTCGCTCCCGTGACGCCCACAACTATTCTCAGATCGCCCCCTCAAAAATCCTGTTTTGTTCCGAAATTGGAACAACATCGTGCAAATCTTATTGAAGCGGGAACAGAGCGGAAGTTATAATTCCAACCAGGGAAGGTGCGACTTGCCGCAGGCGCCCGCTATCTACATCCAGAGACAGGATCATAGCACGGAAGCTGCCGGACAACGGCTGCGAAGAGCCCGCGAAAGACTCAACCTCAAGTTCCGGGATGTGGAGCAGGCAAGCCAGTTGATCGCGGAGCGGCGGGGCAATCCGGAGTTCTCGGTGCTGATCAGCCGACTCTCGGATATCGAGAATCAGGGCACGCTTCCCTCGCTCTTCCGCCTGTACTCCCTCTGCTGTATTTACCGTCTCGACATGAACGAGGTGCTGGGCTGGTATGGCATCCCGGTCGAATCGATGGCGGCGGATGCGGGCATGGTCCAGATCGAAAAGACGCACGCCATCCACTTCAACCCGGACGCCGGCGCGGCGGCGATGCTGCCGATCTCGCTCGATCCGGGAATCGATCTGAGACGGACGTTCTTTGTCAGCGAGGTGGTGCAGCGCTGGGGAAAACTCCCTCTTTCCCTGCTCAGCGGAATCGATGTCAGCCGCTTCCGCTACGGTTTCGTCGGCACCGAAGACTGGGGGATGTACCCGACGATCCCCCCCGGATCTCTTCTGGTTATAGATGATACAAAGCGAAGGATACAGGTGAACGGATGGAGGAGCCTGAGCGAACGGCCCATCTATTTTCTCGAACACCGCGACGGATACTATTGCCGGTGGTGCAGCGTGAAGGACGGCGTCATGAGTCTGATCTCCGACCCGGCCTCGGACGCTCCCATTCTGAATTTTCAGTTTCCGGGCGAGATCGAGGTGGTGGGTCAGGTGGTCGGCCTGGCTATGAGTCTGGATCCCGAGAAGAGACGCCGTATTCGACCCTGATCAGTTCCAGAATGACCGCAAGGTCGGCATTGAACAGCTTCCGCTCGACGTCCCTCGACTCGCCTGGCACCCAGTGATTCCAGGGTTCCAGCTTCAACCAATTCGCGATAATCTCCCGCGTATCCCCTTCCAACCCGGAAAAATACGCCTCCAGCTCTTCCTTTTGCTTTTCCAGTCCGAAACAGAGCCACTCCTGGAAGACACTCATGTGACTGCGCCGGAGAATGCGGTCCACTTCGTCCTCGCCGATTCGCTGGGAGAGCCCGAAGTGTTCGTAACTCCCTGTATTTACATTACGTAAGGACGAAAGATACGCCACCCGGCCCAAAAGGGTCGGAATTTGCGACAAAGTCCTTTGCCAGGACTCGGCCACTGCGGCTTCACGGTTCGCGTTCACAGCTGCGTCTCAAGCGCATTGTACAACCGTTTACAAGCGCCGTGAGGTACCGGAAATCTCCGACGCCGGAATTCAAAATCGGCCGCTACATCGTTCTGTTTAGGACACTTCTTCATCGCTGAGGGTTTCGGGCCACAAAATCCCGGATAGACTCCGAAGTACCATCTACCCCGTTTGAAGGACATAAATGCGAAAACTGATGATACTTCTCACTCTGGCTTTGTCGTATCTGGCGGTCGCCAACACGGCTTTAAACGCTGATAGTCCACCCGATTGCAATCCCTGCCCCTGGGTTCGTTAAGTACGCGTTCTCAAAGAAAGGAATATTCCAACCATGAAAAAGCTGATGATTATTCTCACTTTGGCGCTCTCGTACCTCACGGTCGCCAACACCGCGCTGAATGCTGACAGCCCGCCCGATTGCAACCCCTGCCCCTGGGTCCGCTGATCTGACTTTACGAGGAAAGGAGTCGAAATTCATGAAAAAATTGATGATGATTCTCGCGCTGACGCTTTCGTATCTTGCCGTCGCCAACACCGCTCTGAACGCTGACAGCCCGCCCGACTGCAATCCCTGCCCCTGGGTCCGCTGATCCGGCGAAAGCGGGGAATGGTAAAATCAGGTGGCGCTGTTCCGATGGAAATCAACGCCGCCACCGAACTGTTTCTGACCGCTTCCGCCGCGGCTGCCGTTGTGCGGTTGTGGTTTCTGGATCTCGCGATTCAGTTCCCCATCCTGGTTTCTTATCTGATCCTGATGGCCGGAATCGATTTCGGTTTCGGCCTTCTGGATCAGAGATCTGCCCTCTATTTCTGGTGCTATATCGTTCTGGAGCCGGTGAAATGCCTGCTGGGCGTGTTCGCTGTGCGCGAGTTGTTCTCCCTCGTTTTTTATGACTATCCTGGTATCCGCCAGATCGGCCGCTGGGCCATGTATGCAGGTGTGTTTCTCGCGGTCAGCGTTTCTCTGCTGCTGACCGGATTTTTCTGGGAAGGCGCCGCAAGCGGTCGCGCGCATTCCCACTTGTTTTACTTCGAATTGTCCCAGCGATCGATTGTTTTCAGTCTGGCTGTCGTTATCATTACGATTCTCGTATCTCTCTCCCGGTATCCGCTGCACCTGAGCAGAAACATCCTCGTGTCGAACGCTTTCTTCAGTGTTATTTTCCTGAGTGAAGCGGCTCGGCTGCTCGTCGACAGTCTTGCGACTCGCCTCAACAACCGCCATGTGGACTGGACGGAAAACATCTTTGTGGCCGTTTGTCTCCTCGCGTGGACTATCCTCCTCAGAGCCGAGCCGCGGCAGTCGCCGGCGCAAATCCGCTTCGCCGACCCGCGGGAAGACCAGTTGCTCAAGGAACTCAACTCGTTGAATCAGTTGATGACGCGCGCTGCCCGGAGATAATCCGGACACCTTTAGGACTGTTCCGTCTTGCAATTCAGG
Source organism: uncultured Solibacteraceae bacterium (assembly GCA_964639095.1). Classification (GTDB taxonomy): domain Bacteria; phylum Acidobacteriota; class Terriglobia; order Bryobacterales; family Bryobacteraceae; genus BOG-234. The sequence goes on along the minus strand of CAZXCO010000705.1, from coordinate 3,738 downwards.
TCGAACTTCTAGTATTCTCAACTCAAAACAGGAGGAATTTCTCCGTATGTTTCTTCTTTTTGCCGCCGGGTTGTTTCTGATCGCTTTCGGCTCCATCGGGCTTCAATTCTTCCTGAAAATGCGGCTGTTGCAGTCCAGAGCTCGCGGCGCCGCCCCATTGCTGAGCGCGGACCGTTATCGTCCCATGGTGCGGCTGCTTTCCGACGACGATCTGGCTTTTGTGGGATTCAACAGCAAGCTCCGGAAAGATCTGAGGGCAAGCCGGCGGAAGTTGTTTCGCGGCTATCTCCGCTGTTTGACGAAAGACTACGCAGCCCTGCTCGCGGGCGTTCGGGAGGCCATGGTCCGCTCGGGAGTGGATCGGCCGGATCTGGCGCGGGCGCTGGCTCGGAATCGCGTATTGTTCGCGCTCGCGATGTGCAGGATCGAATTCCGGCTGGCTTTCCATGCCACGCAGGCGGCAAAAGTCGATATCTCCGGACTGGTGGATGCTCTCGAAGTGCTCCGCGGTCAGGTGAACGCGCTCGCCGCACCGGCAGCGGCTTAGCCGCCGCACCGGCTCTCTTCCTCAAGGAGACTTGCGGGCATTCCTGTCTCCCACGAGGGATAGCGCAGACGAACGTTCAGTATTTCCCGGATTTTTCTCCCATCAACTCGTCTGCCGGCGGGCTGGACGCCGGTTTCCGGCGGCTGGACGGCCATGCCCTCGGGCGGAGCCGTCAGTCGTTGCAGGTCCATATACCAGCGGATAATCTGCGAACTCGCACAAGGGGCTTCGTCCGCCACGGGCCAGGCTCCCTGAATATTCGAAAACATCCCGGCTTCGACGATTGCGGCAAGATCATCCACATGAATCCGGCTCACGATGCCGGAGCCGCCACCGTGCGGCATTCTTCCCTGGCGAAAAGCCACGTGTGCTCCCCGTCCAGGTCCGTAAATCGCCGCGGCGCGGAGAATGAGGCTGCTCCAGGGACCGGAAGCGATCCAGCGCTCCTCTTCGAGACGTACCCGGCTCCTCTGGTCGTTCGGCGCGGGCTGCGTCCGGGCATCGACATCGACGCGGTCGCCATAGACACCCGTTGAGGAAACATAAACAATCCGCGTCGGGGCAATGCTCTGAATCGTTCCATGCAGCGCTGCATTCACCGGATCGGGAAGCGGTGGAATAAAAACAGCGACAATCGCCCGCCGCGGCAAGTGCATGACCTCCGGCCGATTCAGATTCATGTCTGAAAGCCGCAGGCCGTCGGCCGCCAGATCGCGGAAGCGTTCCCGGCCCCGAACAGGCGCGAAGACGGAAGCGCCCCGCTTGAGCAGGCGGCGCGCGAGCCGCCTGCCGGTGAAGCCGGGTCCCAGAATTATCGTTGCGTTCTGTGCTGATTCCAACATGCCCGCTTCGGGACCAACGCTATACTCTGCTTGAATGCTCAGACCCAATATCTTCCGTGAATACGATATCCGCGGCATCGCGGATCAGGAACTTCCCGACGCCGGAGTCCGGTTACTTGGCCAGGCGATCGGAACCTGGCTTATCCGCCACGATTCACGCCAGATCAACCTGGCGCGCGATTGCCGTCTGAGCTCCAACCGCCTGCATGACGCCCTGCTCGAGGGTCTGCTGACGGCGGGCTGCGATGTTACGGATCTGGGAATCGTTCCCACTCCGTTGCTCTATTATTCCGTATTTCACCTCCACGCTGCAGGCGGAGTCATGATCACCGGCAGCCATAATCCTTCGGATTACAACGGATTCAAGGTCATGCATGGCAAAAGCACGATTCACGGCGCGGAAATTCAGGAGATCCGCGAGTTGATCGAAAACGGCGACCTCGAAACCGCGAAAACCCGCGGCGCCCTGAAGACGTACGATATTGTCACCCCTTACGTCGACGAGATTGCCGCGCAATTCCACCTGCCGAGCCGCGTCAAAGTGGTCTCCGATGCCGGAAACGGGACGGCGGGTCCGGTGTGGCGGCGCATTCTGGAGAAGCTCAACTGCGATTCGACCGAGCTTTTCTTCGACATGGACGGGCATTTTCCGAACCATCACCCGGACCCGACGCAGCCGGAAAACCTCGAGCAGCTCGTAGCCGCAGTTCTGGAACTAAAGGCCGATGTGGGGCTGGCTTTCGACGGCGACTCCGACCGCATCGGAGCGGTGGATGAAACGGGCGCGATCCTCTACGGCGATCAGTTGATGATTATCTACGGGCGCGAGATCCTGTCGCGCAAACCGGGCGCAACGATTATCGGCGAAGTGAAATCTTCGCAGAACATGTACGACGATCTCCGCCGGCATGGCGGCAACGCAATTATGTGGAAGACCGGGCACTCGCTGATCAAGGCCCGGATGCAGGAGACCGGCGCCGAACTGGCGGGGGAGATGAGCGGCCACATGTTCTTCGCCGATCGTTATTACGGATACGACGACGCGCTTTACGCCGCGTGCCGGCTGCTGGAAGTCGTCTCACACTCCGCCGGCGGCTTGTCCTCACATCTGAAAGATCTGCCGCCGACTTTCGCCACACCGGAAATCCGGGTCGATTGCTCCGACGCGAGCAAATTCGGAATCGTGAGCGCCGTGCGCGAAAAGTTCCAGAAGGACTATGACGTGATCGCCATAGACGGCGCGCGCGTCAATTTCGGTCAGGGCTGGGGACTGGTGCGGGCGTCCAACACGCAGCCCGTGCTCGTGCTTCGTTTTGAAGCGCAGTCGCCGGAACTGCTGGCCACCTACCGCAAACTGGTGGAAGACGCTGTTGCCGAAGCCTCGCGGCCGCTGTCGAGCGCCGCGTCCTGATCACTCGCGGATCGAGCGCGCGAAGGCGCTGCCTTCGCGGAATTCCTTCTCGAAATCCGCCCGCAGCCCCTTCAGCTTCCCGATATAGGCGTCGAGCGCCATCGAAACCTCGGCTGCGTTCGTCTCCAGAATGTCGCGCCACAGATCGAAAGAACTCAGCGCGAGCCGCGTGGAATCGAGCAGGCCGGGTCCGGCGACCATTGCCGCGTCGGGCTCGTTGCCGCCGATCGCGGATGCGAGGGCAGTCGAGACCAGCTGGGGAAGATGGGAACTCCAGGCCACGAGACGGTCATGCCGCGCCGGATCGAGAATAATCTCGCGCGCCCCGAAGGCCGCGACCCATTTCCGGAGGGGATGCTCGATGTCGGAAGTAAAGATCCATGGGCGCCCGCGGAACAACTCGGCCTCCGCCGCTTCCACCCCACGCAGTTCCTTGCCCGCCATCGGATGGCCTCCGAGGAAAGCACACCGCCGGAGGCTGCGCTTTGCCTCCTCGACGATCGCCTGCTTGGTGCTGCCGGCGTCGGTCACGAGCGTATCAGGCCTGACGAGAGGGTCCAGCCTGCGCAGGGTTTCCAGAATGCCCGAGATCGGCTGCGAAAGGAACAGGAGATCGCATTCGCCGGCGGCTTCCTCGAGCGTTGCGCCGCGGTCGATCGCACCGCGCTCGACTGCCGCGTCGATGCTGCGGCCGGAGCTGACCCCGAGAATGGCGCCGTCGAATCCAGCCTGGCGCAGAGCGAGTCCGAACGATCCGCCGATCAGACCGACCCCGACGATGCCGACCTTTCGCATCCGTCTAAATCGTCCGGCCCACGGCGGGCGCGATGATCTTCAACTGCTTCATGAGCTGGCGGTATTGCTCGGGATCGAGCGATTGCGCGCCGTCGCTCAGAGCGTGGTCCGGGTCATGATGCACTTCCATCAGCAGGCCATCC
>CAZXCO010000704.1:0-2359 GCA_964639095.1 uncultured Solibacteraceae bacterium | reverse complement strand
CAGCGCAGCAGCAGCCGGCTGACCGACGGCCAGGTGTGCATAGAACTGTCGGACAAGCATGAGCGATGAATTGTCATCTGCGGCCCAGAGTGTCGAGATGACGTTCCGCGCGCCGGCGAGTAGGAATGATCTTGCAAGAGTTGCTACACCCTCCTGTCCCTCGATCTGACCGACCGCAGTATCGCAGGCCGATAGAATGACGAGATTCGTATGGAGGCGGAGCTGCGCAATCTCCGGGGCTTGCAGAAGCCCGTCTTCTCCTGCCGCGGGATCGTCCAGCAGTATGAGAGCGGCGCGGTCGGGACTGCTCGCGTCCACAATGCTGTGTACGGCGAGATGCATGATCCGATATCGCCCAGTCGCGCCCTTCTTGAACGCAGACTCCGTTGCCGACGAGCCGAGCACTACAGTTTTGTTGCCGCCGTCGGGGCCGGCCCCGCGCGTCAGAACCACCACCCGCGAATTCTGCAAGTTGGCAAGGGTGGGCGAGCCAAAACGATGCGTCGAAATCACATTTCGCAAATGGCTCGCTGTCTGGTCGTAGGGCACACCGCCCATAGCGAAAACACCACTGTTCTGACTTGCCTCCCGGTTTTGCTGAGCAAGCAGATAAAAGCTTCCCGCGGAGGGCAAATAGGAAATAGTGGACCGTTCTCCTGCGAATACGCCGGATGGATTGCAAAGCGCATCGAAGGGAAGGAGATTTAAAACTCCGTCGCGCACGATCAGGAGGTCGCCTTTTCCCGAGTCTGAACCGAGCGGCCGAAGCAAGGCATTGTAGAGACCGCGGGAGGCCGCATCCTCCGGCTGTTTCTGCTTCACCGCCTTCAGGTAGGCCCAAACCTGTGTTTCGATCTGTTTCTTTCCGCTCAAGCGGATGATCCTGACGCCGGTTCGGCTAATAACGAGACACCACGAAGACGGGTCGGCCAGAACATACTCCAGAATGGCTGCTTTGGGGCTCAAGGTCCGCTGGATGTCGCGCAACGGCACGTGAGAGTAGCGCTTCGATTTCAGGATGCTCAGATCCGGAGTAACCCACCTTGCCTGTTCCAACAGGAACATCCGGTCCCGGATGCGCTGGATCTCGGCCGTGGAACGCGCCTCCATCATCCTGAGGCGGAGCCGGGAAATCGACCGCTCGTTTTCCTTCGCCCGGGCTGGCGCTTCCGAGCCGCCCAGAAGCAGATCGGTCATCACGCGCCCTCTCACCTGCTCGACGACAGAATACGCTTCTGCCGGGTTGTTGAGATGTTCCGCGATCAAACCGAAATGACCGATGTAGAGATCGCTGACCGATTTGATCCAGGCAGTCTTGTCGAGCAGCGCCGAGTCGTTGCCGATATTCGTGTCAATGAAGGCGGCCGCGCGGTCGTACGTCCTGTCGGCCTCGGCATACTTTCCCTGCCGTGCCTGCAACTCGGCGAGAATCTGAAGGCGTCGCGGAAGCGTATACAATTCTCCATTCCGCTGGCTTGCCGCTGTCGCCCGCACCAGAAGCTCTTCGGCCGTCCGGCTGTCGCCCTTTGCGCGGTAAATATCGGCGAGGGCCAGCTCTGCCTCGATCTGAGCGCGCGTGCAACCGGCACGCCCGCAAATCTCGGTCGCCCGCTTGAGCCCAGCGATCGCGTCGTCCGTTTTGTTCTGGGCGCGTTCGATCCCGGCCAGTGTTTCGAGCGTGATCGCTTCGTAAACGAAGGCCTGGCGCTCGCGCGCGCTGCCAAGCATTCCGTCGATAATCGCCTGTGCTTCCTGCGTCCGCCCCACTCCGGCGAGTGCCTCTGCCTTCGCCAGATATGCGGTGAACGGATAGGGAGCGCCGGGCGTGGCATTGGAAAGGGCGATGGTTCTGTCGAGATATGGAATCGCCTCTTTGTTCATCCGCGATTGATTCAATCCGAGGCCGATCGCGTAGAGGTATTTCATCTGACCACCGATGTCGTGCGCCTGTGTGGCAGCCAACAGCGCTTCACTGATGTTTTTCCGGGCTGTTGCGAGATCACCGGCATAATAAGCGGCCATGCCGAGTTCTGCGGAAGCCCGATAACGCCACCTGGGATCGCTGGAACTCGCGGCGAGTCGAGCAATTTCCTCCCAGTCTTTGCGCATGGCGGCTGCGCCCATCTCTCCGTCGATTTCCCCTTTGATCGACAGACAGAACAGCCGCAACTCGAGGTCGGACTGCAGGAGTGGCTCGGAGTCCAGGCGCTGTTGAAGCTGTGCCGACGTGAGCGACAGGTTCTGGCGCTGGACGGTCGCGCGAATCAGGCCCAATTCGGCATAGATGAGACCGGTGCGGTCGCCATTCCTGCGGAAGGCCGCGGCCGCTTTTTGAAACTCAGGTTCCGCATCGATCCAG
>CAZXCO010000703.1:0-5529 GCA_964639095.1 uncultured Solibacteraceae bacterium | reverse complement strand
ACCCCTCGCGCCAGACCCGGACAAGCGGCCGTCGCTCTGCCCCGCGCCAACATCCGGGTGGACACAAATGTCGTTCTGATCCCGGTCACTGTAACCGACCCTCTCAACCGCTTCGTGACCGGTCTCGATCAGGACTCTTTCCGGATCTTCGAAGACAAAACGGAGCAGAAGCTGGTTTCCTTCGGCAGCGAAGACGCTCCGCTTTCGATCGGAATCGTATTTGATACCAGCGGCAGCATGGGCAACAAGCTGGACAAATCCCGCCAGGCGGTCGCCGAATTCTTCAAAACGGCCAATCCCGAGGATGAAGCATTTCTGGTTGAATTCAACGACCGTCCGGAACTCGTCACCCCGATCACCCATAAGCTGGAAGACATTCAGAACCGGCTGACCTTCACGCAGTCCAAAGGCCGCACCGCGTTGCTCGACGGCATTCTGCTGGCTCTGCACACGATGAAAAAGGCCCACAACCCCCGTAAAGCGCTTGTCGTCATTTCCGACGGAGGAGACAACAGCAGCCGCTACACCGAAACGGAAATCAAGAACCTGGTGAAAGAATCAGACGTCCAGATCTACGCGATTGGCATCTATGAGCCGCTGGCCTCGCGGGGGCGTACCCCTGAAGAGCTCGCCGGCCCGGGTTTGCTGGCCGATATTTCGGAGCCCACCGGCGGACGCCACTTCGTCGTCGAAAATCTGAACGAACTGCCCGATGTGGCGGCCAAGATAGGAATTGAGCTTCGTAATCAATATGTTCTCGGCTACAGCCCGACGAATCAGGTCCGTGATGGCAAGTATCGGAAGGTCAATGTCAAACTGGTACAGCCGAGGGGATTGCCTCCCCTGCACGCATTCTGGAGAACGGGCTACTATGCGCCGACCCAATAATTCCTCGAAAACCTTCGTGGGGATGCCCCGAAACGCAGTCCTCACGGCTGCCCTCCTCACGCCGCTGTTCCTCTACGGGCAGCAGAACAAGCCTAAGGCGCCGAATGCCTCCCCTGCGCGCAATTCCGCCGCGGCCGGCGATTCATCCGGAGACGCCGTATTCTCGTCCGACACGCGGCTGGTCCCTCTGAACGAAACAGTGATGTACAAAAACTGCCACCTCATCACGAACCTGCCCGAATCCGCATTCCACGTCTACGAGAACGGCGTGCAGCAGCAGATCAAGCTGTTCAAACGCGAAGATGTCCCGGTTTCGATGGGGCTGATCATCGATAACAGCGGCAGTATGCGCGAAAAGCGGGCCGGCGTCGAGTCGGCCGCACTCGCCCTGGTCAAGGATTCCAATGCCCAGGATGAGGTCTTCGTGGTCAACTTCAACGACGAAATCTGGATCGATCAGGATTTCACCGGAGATATCTCGCTGATGGAAAAGGGGCTGACCAAAATCGACTCACGCGGGGGAACTGCCATGCGCGATGCCCTCTGGAGGTCTGTGGAACACCTCAAGCAGGGAGCGAAACGGGACAAGAAGGTGATTCTGGTGGTGACGGACGGCAACGACAACGCCAGCGTCACTTCCCTCGATTCTTTGACGCGGCTCGCGCAGCAGGACGATGTTCTGATTTACGGTATTGGCCTGCTTACCGATGAAGACAAAAAGGAAGCGAAGAAGGCCCGCCGCGCGCTGGACATCCTGGCCGAGAGTACCGGTGGTCAGGTCTTCTATCCGAAAGATGTTGCGTCGGTAGAGCGGATCGCTCATGAGGTTGCGCATGACATCCGCAATCAGTTCACCATCGCCTACACGCCTTCCGATACGGCGCTCGATGGAACCTACCGCCAGATCAAGGTGACGGTCAAGGGCCCGGGCAACCCGGTTGCGCGTACCCGAAGCGGGTATTACGCCACGAAGGAACAGTCGAAAGAATCACAGAAGACCGCCCGGAAGGAGCAATAGACAGCCCTCCTCCGGCATGCTTCGAATTGCGTGGAAACTTTTGAAGGGCTACAGGTTAAGGCCCTGGCGCAGTCCTTACCTGCGATGGCGCATCGAAACCTGGTCGGGGATCGAGGCGGCCACCATTACGCCGGAGGAATTTCTGCGGTTCGTCTGGACCCATCGCGCCGATCTCGCCCGGTACCTGCGATGGGCCAGCCTCACTTCACGCGGCAGGTGACGGTTTCGATTCCGCAGTGGGCGGCGCTGTTTTGGCGTCGCTCCCAGCCGAGGGGGACTCGGGCTTTTCAGCCTTCGAATCGCTTTTCTCTTTCTTCGATTCGTCCGATTTGGAAGCCCTGGAGTTTCCCTTGCCGTAATCGGTGACGTACCAACCTGTTCCCTTGAGGTGGAACGCGGGGGCGGAGAGCAACCTTTCCACTTCGCCGCCGCACTCCCGGTGGGTCTTCATGGGCTCGTCGGAGAACTTCTCGATCACTTCGAAGACTTTGCCGCAGGACTTGCATTTGTATTCGTAAAGAGGCATACCGCACTTGTAGTCTATCAACCGGCACAAATGAAAACGCGTCCGCCAGGCTTCCGAGCCCGGCGGACGCGCAAACTGTTCCAGCCAATCCGCAGCCGGAGCCCGGAACTATTTCTTTTTGACAGCGCGCCGGCGCGGCTTTGCCGCCGGCGCAAAGAGAGTTGCCGGCAGACCACTGATGTCGTCCTTGTCCGCCGTCAGGGTCAGCATGTAGGGATCCTTCTGGAAGGAATCGATCACGCCCTTGAACATGAACTCTGTGCCGGCGTCGACCGTCCCTTTGAGCGGCGAATCGAATTTGAGCGTTGCATCGCCCATCGGATTGTCAACAGTGACGAGCAGTTCGTTCGGCATCGGCTGGGAAACAACCTTCGCGCGGAACATCATGACGCCATTGGCGCCGCCCGGGAACTCCGTATCTTTCGCCGACGAGGTGAAGTAGTTGTCGCCGTCGGGCGCCGTCAGAGCCGTGCGGAGCGTGCGCCAGAGAGCGACGTCCGGATTGGCGGCGGCAAAAGCCGCATCGTCCGCGGCTTTCTTGTTCGCAACCTGCGTCACGCTGGCGATAGTGAAATTGGCCGGCATGACCGAGGCCGTGGTCGCGACTTTCTTCACGTCGTCAAGCCCGCTGTCATCGCCGTGATAGCCTTCATAGGCTTTCTTGAGGAAAGCGTCCGCCGCCTGTTTGCCCTGAGGCGTCAGCGCCTGCGGGCCGGTAATCTGAATGGCGCGCGCAATATAGAACAGCGCCTCGGGATAGCGCTCGACCTTTTGCTCGCGCAGGATCAGAGTACCCAGCGTATACGCAATCGACGCATTGCTGGGGGAAAGCTCAAGGACTTTCTTGTATTCCTTTTCGGCAGTGGCGTCGCCGTCGGGAGTCTTCTTCCCCATCGCCAGCGTGGCGAGCACGGTATGCGATTGCACTTCGAGCGTATCTTTGGCCTGCTTCCACTGCGCGTCACTGGCGGTGGCCGGCTTGTTTTCCGGAGCCAGGTATTTATCGAGATTGGCCACCAGATCTTCGGCGGCCTTCTGGGCGGCCTCCTGATCGGCCGGGGTGGCGCCGGCTTGTTCGCCCTTCGTCGCGATCTGACCTTCGGCTGACGCGATCTGAACGGAACGCTGGCCTTTGAAGTCGGAATCCGGGTACTTCTGCTCCCATTGCCTCAACAGCGCCAGTTGTTTCTGCGGATCCTTCTCTTTCGCGGCCGCATTCGCGATGTCGTACTCACCCTGATCTTTTACCGCCGGCTTGTGGGCAGGAGCAGCTGCGGGAGTCTGAGCCAGCCCCCCCACCGCGAACAAACTTGCCGCCACGATTGCTGTCAATACTTTCAAACGATCAAACACGTTACTTTGCCTCCCGACTCTTTTGAATGCCAGTGCGCGTTCCATGTAAATGAGATTTACAAAAGGGACAAAGCGGAGTATACCGAACCTCCATCGCTCCAGCAATCCGCGGCCGAACTGAAATGTTGGACGCTGACACCGATCCGCGAGTTCCCGGCCCCGGATTTGCCCTCTACATCATTATTATCAACACCCGTTCTCGACAGTCAGATAGAGCGTAATCGAAACCGCGCGCTTTCGCAAGCGTCCGTCCGGCGCCGCACACCAGCCGCGGATTGCTACAATCGCCACGTCACTTGCGACCGTTCGATCTGGCCGTTATCGTCGTCTATCTTGCCGGGGTCACCTGGTTCGGCGCGCGCTTCCGCAAAGAACAGCGATCTCTCAAGGACTATTTTCTCGGCGGGCAGAGCGCACCGTGGTGGGCCATCGCGCTTTCCATCGTCTCCGCCGAAACCAGCACCCTGACAATCATCGGCACACCGCCGCTGGCATACGGCGGGAGCTACGTTTTCCTCCAGCTCGTGCTCGGCTATCTGCTGGCGCGCATTGTCATCTCGGCCATCTTCCTGCCGCAGTACTTCAAAGGACAGATGTTTACGGCGTATGCCCTGATGGAGCGCCGCTTCGGACCGCGAGTGCGCAAAACGACCGCCGCCATCTTCCTCGTCACCCGCGCGCTCGCCGAAGGCGTGCGGGTATTCGCCATATCGATCGTGATTGCGATCATTCTGCACACCAGCGGACCGGCCTCCATTCTGGTCATCATTGCCCTGACGTTGTTCTACACGTTTGAAGGTGGTATGACGGCTGTTATCTGGACCGACGTGATCCAGATGGGCATGTACGTCCTGGGCGCCGCCGTGAGCTTCCTTGTGCTGCTCGGGAAAATTCCAGGCGGCTTCGGGCACGTCCTTGACCTTGCCGGTCCGGCGGGCAAGCTGCGGATGTTCGATTTCCACTGGTCCTGGACGAACCCTTACACCTTCTGGGCCGGGGTGATCGGAGGATGCTTCCTCACGACGGCGAGCCACGGAACCGATCAGCTCGTCGTTCAGCGCCTGCTCAGTGCCCGCTCCGAGCGCCAGAGCCGGATCGCGCTGCTCTCGAGCTGGATCGTGATCTTCGTACAGTTCACTCTCTTCCTTACTATTGGCCTTCTTCTGTGGGTCTACCGCGGTGGCCACAGTTTTGCGTCGGACGATCTCGATCGCCTTTATCCTTCGTTTATCTGGGAGGCTCTGCCCGTCGGAGTGGCAGGACTCGCCATGGCCGCGATCATCGCCGCCGCCATGGCGAATCTTTCCGCGGCGCTGAATTCGCTCGCTTCGACGACCGTGGTCGACTTTTATCAGCCGCTCACCGGATCGAGACGGTCTCCGGAGCACTATCTCGGGGTTTCGCGCGTCTCAACCATCATCTGGGGTGGAATTCTGGCCGGTGTCGGGCTGATCGCGAGCCATTGGGGTTCGGTGCTCGAATCAGGCCTTTCCATTGCTTCAGTCACACTCGGAATTCTGCTGGGCGTCTTCCTCCTCGCCGTGCTGACCCGGAGGCCGGGCGAAAATGCCGCCATTGCAGGCGTCATCGCCGGCGCCCTCGTGATGCTCGTTGTGAAATTCGGAACGAAAATTCCGTATACCTGGTGGGTGCTGATCGGGAGCGGATCGACATTCGGAGTGGGGTGGCTCTGGGGGCGGACAGCGGGATGGAGAACAAAAGGAACGCCTCCGCAATGACGGAA
>CAZXCO010000702.1:0-2834 GCA_964639095.1 uncultured Solibacteraceae bacterium | reverse complement strand
CTCTCAGGCCGGGCTGGACAGCTCTCTTAACAGAGCGGCCTCTGCTTCGTCATCCGATAATTCAGTGACTTCGGCCAGCATTTCCGCCTCTTTGTTTTGGGGCGCGCCCTCAGCCGCTGCTCCCTTCGCCTCATCCGGCTCCAGAACATTGCGGTCCAGGTACTCCGCCAGCGCCGAAACAGTCGGGTGGTCGAAAACGATCGTCGAGGACAACGTCTTTTGAACAGCGGCCTGCAGCCGGTTTTTCAACTCGATGGTCATCAGCGAATCCATGCCGAAGTTAGCGAGGCCCTGCTGGGGATCGAGCTTGAACGAAGGGCTGAGACCCAGAACCTTGATCGCTTGCTCGCGAATGTAAGCCTCGAGCACCTGGCGGCGTTTTTTCGCCGGCGCCTGCCTGAGTTGTTCGAGCAAAGCAGGTTGCGCGGTCTTCCGCGCTTCATTCGGCGGACGTGTCTCCTGCTGACACATCTTCGACAGCAGTTTCGACCGGTATCCGAAAGGCAGTGACGCGGCGTACTGCCGCCAGTCCACGTGCATCGCTCCGGTCTGCACGCTGTCTCTCAGGAGAAGCTGCTCCAGGATCTCAAGACCCTGCCGCGGCTCGATGAGGCGGAATCCCTTCATTCGCAGCCGTTCGCCGACCGTGCCCTGGGTCGCTGCTCCAATCTCCGACCACGGTCCCCAGTTAATGCTCAGGGCAGGAAGTCCGAGGCTCCGGCGGTAATGCGCCAGCGCATCTTCAAACGCGCAGGCGGCCACGTGATTCCCCTGCCCCGCCGATCCAAGCATGGCAACCGCGGAAGAAAACAGCACGAAGAAGTCGAGCGGCTGACCCTGCGAGAGTGCATGAAGGCGCCAGGCGCCATCGACCTTCGGCGCCATCACCTTTTCGAAACGCTCCCAGGTCTGCTGCGCGAGAACACCGTCGTCGAGCGTTCCGGCCGAATGGATAATTCCGCGCAGGGGCGGCAACGAACGGCCGAATTGCGAAAAAAGTTCCGCCATTCGCCGGCTGTCGGAAACATCGCCGCTGACGGTCAAAACCCGCGCGCCTTGCTGCTCCATCTCGCGCAGCAAGGCGGCTGCTCGTTCCGAGGGCGGACGCCGCCCGAGGAGCACGAGATGGCGCGCGCCGCGCTCGAACATCCATTGAGCCGCCAACAAACCAAGACCGCCAAGACCGCCAGTGATGAGGTAAGCCCCGTCAGGCGAGAGCGCAAGTTCGCCGCGATCACTGGATGAAACAGATTTACGCTTCCCGCCCGGCTTATGAGTGAGGACGATCTTGCCGGTATGGCGGGCCTGCGCCATAAAACGAAACGCGGCCGCTGCTTCGGTTACCGGGAACGTTTTGAACGGCAGCGGGCGCAGAGAACCGTTCGCGAACGCGGGCAGCAGCTCATCGCAGAGACTGCGGAAGAGCGCCGGATGCTTGTCGAATTCCGCTGACAAGTCGATCGTGTGATAGGAGAGATTTCTGTTCAGCCGCTCAACCTGCGCTTTGTCCCATATGCCGGTCCTGCCGATCTCGAGGAATCGGCCATTGACCGCCGTGACGGACAGACTCTTCGAAATGAATTCGCCGGCAAGGCAGTTCAGCACCAGGTCAACGCCCCGGCCCGCTGTGATGTCCATGATTTCGCCTGAGAAATCGAGCGAGCGTGAATCCATCACATGCTGCACGCCCAGAGACTTCAAAAAGGCCCGTTTCTCCGGGCTGCCCGCCGTTGCAAAGATCTCCGCGCCGGCGCGCCGGGCAAGCTGCACGGCCGCCAGGCCAACGCCCCCTGCGGCGGCGTGAATCAAAACGCGATCGCCCGCCGACATCCTGCCGAGATGGCAGAGTGCATATTGCGCCGTCAGGAAGGCGCTTGGAATCGTCGCAGCTTCCTCATCGCTCAGAGAATCCGGAATGGATGCAACGCGATCCGCGGAGATCGTCATATGCGACGAGAAGCCGCCCGGCGCCACCGCCAGGACTCGCTGACCCGCCTCGAACGGCACGTCTCCCGGCCCTGCGCTGATCACTTTCCCGACGCACTCATATCCGAAAACCCGCGAGTCGCCGGGATATTGGCCGAGCGCGATCAAAATATCCCGGAAGCCGAGACCTGTGACGCACACCTCGATCTCGATTTCGCCCCGCGAAGGCGCGCGCCGCTCGATCGGGCTCAGGCGAAGATGATCGAGGACTCCGGCCGGGGAGATCGTCAATCCATAGGCCTGCTCTCTGGCCTCACCATCCGGATTCTGCGCCTGGCGCGGAACATCATTGCTTCGTACCAGCCGCGCCGCAAACCGGCGCCCGTTGCGAAGCGCAATCAACTGCTCCGTGTAGTCGGCTGCGTCGATTTCTGCGAGCAGATCGCCGGCCTGGTGCGGGGAGCCGGCGGGGTCGAGGTCGATCGCCATGCAGTGTAGTTCCGGATATTCAAGCGAGAGCGTGCGAACCAGCGCCGTTGCCGGAGACTGGCGTAAGAGCGCCAGCTCGCGCACCGAGTCCACGGGCTGCGCGCCGCGACTTACGATCCAGAGATTTGCCGCTTCCTGCTGCCCGCCGCCAACCAATGCCTGCACGATCCGCAGCACGGATCGGCATCCGCTCCGAATCTCCCGTTTGACAGACTCCCAGGTGGCGTCTTCTTCTACGCCTTGCGCTCCTCCCGGCAACACGCAGACAACTTCGTCGAGCGGCGCCTGATCCGGACCGGCCGCCCGCGCCAGGACGCGGCCGAAATCTGCGCCGTCATTCGCGGACACGACGGAGCACAGGTCGCCGCGTGCTGTCAGGGCCTGCTGCAAGTCCCTGCTGAGCGGGCTGTCTTCCGCCA
>CAZXCO010000701.1:0-6669 GCA_964639095.1 uncultured Solibacteraceae bacterium | reverse complement strand
GGACGGGCCTGATCAAGCTCGCGGCCTGCCCTTTCGCGGGAATAATCCGGAGGCAGATTCCTGCGGCTGCCTGCATGACGGTGTTCGGAAGCGCGATGTACAGCTATCTGGCGCTGGTCCTGCTGCAGCGTCTCTTCGATCAGCCGGTTGTCGGCCTCGTTGCGCTGGCGATTATCGTCATCAGCATCGCCGGAGTACCCGTGACGAAGCGGCGGATTCCCCCGTTTCTCGCGGCCTGGCTGATTCCGCTCGCTCTCGGAATCGGAATCGGATACGTTCATCCGGCATGGCCGGCCCTGCGGCCGGAATTGCCGTTCGTCGCATCACTCGAGCCGTGGCGCGCGCTGCCGGCCGCGTTCCCCTATCTCTCGGTGATTGCGCCGATGGCCATCTATCATGTGCTGCAGGACATTGCGGCGGTTGCGGGTTCGAGCGCAGCGGGAGACGAATATGACGTGCGCAGCGTGCTCTTCTGGGACGGCCTCGGAACGCTGACCTGCGGTCTCGCAGGAAGTGCGATCGCGCCTGTGGTTTACGCGCTGCATCCTCCCTATAAGCACATGGGGGCGAGGGCGGGATTTTCGGTCTGGACTGCGGTGCTTTTTCTGCTGATCGTGATGAGCGGGCTGTCGCTCTTCTTCGCGCAGTTGTTCCCGTGGGCCATTCTTTCGGCCATGATTGCCTACGTCACGATCGGGGTAGGGACAACCACGATGCGGCGGGTGGATCCGAAGTACGCGCCCGCGGTTCTCCTCGGATTCGTCCTCCCGGCCGGGGCGGTGGTTGCGGCAAGCGTCAATTCCGCGCTCCCGGCTCTCGGGCTTTCCGCCGCGAGTCCAACCGTGCAGGCGGCCCTGAACCGGACAATTTACTGGAATTCCGTACAGGGCCTCGGAAACGGCTTCCTGTTCCTTGTTCTCGTCGTGGCCGCCGTGATCACTGAATTGATCGATCGCAACTTCGGGCGGGCGGCGTTGTGGTGCGGGATTGCGTCGGCATTCTCGTGGTTCGGTTTGATGCACTCCGCAGTGATGCGGTGGGCGGCCCAGCCACAATATGCGGTCGGATGGCTCTGCGCGGGCTTGATTATTTATTCCGCCCGCTGGTGGCGCGGAGACGTGCAGCCTTCCGAGGACCGGCAGGAGCAGAAGTCGCAGGCCGTCGGTTCCCGGTAACGCTCCCGGTGCCATCGGATTCGGTACCGCGCGATATCCGCATGGGGCTCGAGGACGAAATCCGGGAGTTTGTCTGCGAGAACCACTCAAGCCGGCGCGCAAAGCTGGTGTCAGAACGGTCACTGTCAATGCTGGCGCCGTTGATTCCGCGATGGGCTTAACGCAGAGAATGTCTGCGGTTTGTGGCGCCCCGGGAACAGCCAATTTTGCCTGAAGTATGGTGTCCGGTGCATCGCTCGATCCGGGCTACAGAACGGGGTCACGGGCGACGTTCAAATATCCCGTTTGAGTTGCGTCTCACACTTTTCACCCGCTCACGTCAGCGAGAAGCAACTCAATGGCGAAAGGAATAATTGACTCACGGCAGGCGCTGCTTCTGACGCACCAAAGCGCCCGCCGTTGTCTCGAACGGCGGGCGCCTTTGCGTGCGGTTCCGGGGCCAATCAGAAGGTGAAGCGCGCGATCAGCGTTCCGGACCGGGCGGCTCCGTTGAGCGCCGGGACCGTATTGACGGCCGCCGTCGCATTGATCACTCCGAAGCCTGCGGTGTACTGGTTCAGATTATTCTTCGTCAGCGGAAGCTGCGGAGCCGTTGCGGTGCTCGGCGCGGGCAGATAGGTCCGGTTGAAGATATTCACGAAGTCCGCGCGGGTCTGAAGATTGACTCCTTCACTGATACGGAAATTGCGGCCAATGTTCAGATTCTCCTGCGGTTTGCGGGGGCCCCGGAAATCCGAATAGAGCGTACCGGGCGCCGGGCCCACCTGGCCCGCGGGGACGACGGACCATGCGGCCGGATTCAACACCCGATCGATGTAGGGGTTGATCGTCCCGTTGATGTTCTTGAGGTACAAAGGTTGGCCTGGCACACGATACTCTTCGCTGGGCAGCAGGTTGGCAGTGAGGTTCGTTGGAGGCGTCAGGAACACACCGCTTTGATACAGGGCGAACATCCCGAGTTGCCAGTCCTTCACCAGAAGATTGGCGAACCGGTTTCCCTTGAGGAACCCGATCCCCGGCGTCGTGTAGGTGAAGTTGAACGTGAGCGACATCGGCGGTATCTGCTGCAGAGCCCACACAGAGCCGCTGGGATTGAAGAAGTTCTGCGGGTACATCCGCTGGAAGCCCTTGGCCCATGTGAAGGCGCCAGCGGCCTGCAGTCCGTGCGAAAAGCGCTTGGTTGCCTTCACCTGCAGGGAATCATAACTGGAGTTCCCCGTGGGCGATTCCGCGACCGACAGGGGAATAATCGTATTCGTCGCCGGCGCTCCGGGTATGGTCGACGAGGGCGACGGAGAACTGAATTGCGGATAGGGATAGAGCGCGCTGAGCAGTGAATTCGTGGCGGGGAAGCCGGTATACGGGAGCAGGAGACCGCCGTTCCCCACGCCGGCCGCGGCGAGCCTCGTTTTGACCGCCGTACTGTTCAGCGGCTGACCCAGCAGTTGATAATCGGCATAGTTCTGCGCCGCCGTATAACCGGCGGGACCCGTTCCCGGATACGGATAGAGGCCATATTGCGCGAACACCCCCGGCGAGAGCTGGCTCAGGAAGCCCAGCGGCCCGTTCAGCCATGCAATGCGGTTGGCCACGTAAGCCGCTTCCATGATGAAGTTCGGTGTGATCTCGCGCTGAATGCCAAGGCTCCACTGGTTCTGGCGCGGCGGCCGGTTGTAGTTCCGGTCGGGCACATAGGGCGCGCCGGTCGTGGTATTCGGCGCGGGATAGACGTTCGGATCGGTCACCGGCCAGACCGGACCCAGAATCGCGCCCGGCGAATCGATGTTCACGAAGGCATTGACCCCCGCAGGCGCGTTCACCGCATTCGTGCCGATCGAGGGGACGCCATCATCTGTTGTGAACTGGTAAACCACGCCCCAGCCTCCCCGAAGCACCGTCTTCTGGTTGAGCTGATAAGCCACGCCCAGGCGCGGACCGAAGGCGTACGGATAGACGGGCCGGTAAAAATCACAGTGGCACGTCGAGGCATACATCGTCGCTCCCAGGCGGCCACCGGCCACGGCGTTGGGCGTATCCGGATCGAACTGCCCGACGCGGCCGTACTGCTCTTTGACCGTAGTGCCGAGGTCCCAGCGAAGGCCGTACATCAAAGTCAGTTTCTGCGTCATTTTCCAGGAGTCCTGGGCAAACAGCGCCCAGGCCATGTGCCCCTGGTGGTAATCCTCAGACGGCGTTTGCGTCGTGCGCGTGAAATCGCCCAGCAGGAAACTCGCATATCCGAAGCCTGTGTTAAACCCGTTCAGGCTGACGGTCGGAGTAAAGGGCTGCGACGTCGGACCGACGCCGGTAGCCAGAGTCACGCCGGCAAAGGGCTGCGTGATGGCGCCCATGACCACCAGTTCGCCGCCGAATTTGAAGGTGTGGTTGTTGTGCACCCAGGTGAGGTTGGCGTTATATGTCGGCTTCTGATAGTAGCTGTGGGTCTGTCCCTGATTGGCCGTACCCACATTCTGCATTCCACCGTAACCACCCGTGCACGCAGTTCCCACACCCGCACACATTCCGGTGATGCTGGGGAACTGCCGGTGAATCAGGAACCCGGAGAGCCCGAATTCCGAAGGATCGAAACTGCGGAAGGGCGCATCGTCCAGAAAGTTGACGCGCTCGTAGCCCGCACCAAGGTGCAGCAGCACGGTCGGCGAGATGATCCGATCGTAATTCAGCCGGATCGTCTTGGTATCGATAAATGTGCCGCGGTACTGGCCGATTTCCAGCGGCAATCCATCCGCGTTTCCGAGAGGCGCCGCGACCTGACTGGCCGTGCCAGTCGTTGAATAGTAGAACGAGAATTTATCCTTCGAAGTCAGGGACTCGTCGATCTTCACCGAAGGAATCGTGGTCAGCCGAAGGCTCGGGACATTTCCCGCGTAGTTCTGCGTCAGGTTGTTGTTCTGCGCCGCCGGGAACAACGACTGCAGCTTCAGAGCGACCGGGCTGATACGGGACTGGGGGATGACGTTGTTCGGGAAAGGATTGGCGTATCCCAGATTGTTCGACGGATTGACCGCCCTTGTGAGCGGGTCGTAAATCGTATTGGCGAGCAGAGGACGGCCCAGCGGGTCCACGACGGGCGTTGGAATCCCCAGCGGGGTCTGCTGAATGCCGTATTGCCCGCAGAGGCTGCAGGTGCCGTTGGGGGAGATCGCCGAGAAGTCGCCATTTCGAAAAGCCGCGGTTGGCACGGTGTCGCTGAACGTCAGACCTGTGGCCTCGCGATACTGCTCCCAGCTGTAGAAGAAAAACGTCTTGTTGCGGCCGTCGTAGATTTTTGGAATCCAGACGGGCCCGCCCAGAGTTCCGCCGTAATCATTGCGGCGGCTCCGCGGCCGGTATTTGTTGCCGGCCGAATCGATGCTGAAGGACCCTGCCGCGTTCAGGTCCTCATTGACGAAATATTCGTACCCGCTGCCATGGAAATTGTTGGTGCCTGACTTCATCGTGATATTGACGACGCCGCCGCCGGCTGTTCCGAACTCCGGAGCGTAATTACTGGTTTGCACCGCGACTTCCTGCACTGCGTCGGGACTGGGCTGCCGGACCTGAGTGGACTGCACGCCCGGCGTGTTGTTCCTCGAATCCTGGCCTTCGATGCGAACGCCCTCGGAGTTGTTCGGCGCGCCGTTGATCACCATGACGCGATTCGCCCCGCTGAAGCTGGTGCCCGGCAGAAGCTCCGTCAGGCTGAACGGGTTGCGAATCCCCGAGGTTCCCGCATTATCGGCGCCGATGCCGAGAATCGGAAGATTATCCATCTGCTGGACAGTGACGTTGTGCGTCATATCCGCAGTCTCCGCGCTCAGCAGAGAGGCTTCCGCGCTGACCGTGATGGCATCCGTTGCCGCGCCGACCTGCAGAACCACGTCTTCCTTGATGACGGCGGCTGCCGGCACCGTGAGATTCGTGTGGGTATAGGTCTTGAACCCTGTAACTTTGACGCTGATCTCATAGACGCCCACAGGCAACTGGGCAATCGAGTAATTCCCCGTCCCGGTGGTCACGCCAGGGTAGATGACGCCTGTTCCGGTATTTTTCGCTTCCACCGTCGCGTTGGGGACTACCGCTCCCCCCTGATCGCTGACCGTGCCTGTGATCGTTCCATTCCCCGCCTGTGCAAACGCTGCAATGCTCGATGCAAGCAGACCAAACAAGACTAACCCTGTGCGCATACACCCCTCCCTATGTAGTGATGGACCTTCGAGACTCCTTCGACGCGTGAGCGATCCGGAGGCAGCGTTATGGCTGCCGTGAGCGGAATCGCGGCGGACGTCCTTACGTTACGTGCGAGGCAGGACTACCCCGTCGTAAGACCTGCCTGCGATACAACCCTGCCCCAAAAAAGCCGGTTCAGCGATCATCGCCCGAACAAATAACCGCCAGGCAGATGGACGACTTGAACGGTTTCGGGATCGGTATTCCGCGCTCCTTCATCAGCTTTTCGAGAAGCGCTTCCGACGCCGGATGCGCGAGTGCGGACTGCACGCCCACACGCACCAAACCCCTTGCATAATCGATCGGAATCCAGGTATGCCCGTAAAGGCCGCCGGAGATCGTGTCGCGGCTGCCGTAATCGTGGGCATCCAGTCTGGCCCCGCGATCCACGAGCAATTGAATAACGGAATTCCGGCCCTTGTGCGCCGCTCCATGCAGAGCGGCCCGGCCTTCCTCGTTGGCGGCGTTGGGGTCGAGCCCCAGATCGAGGCACATCTTCACGGCCTCCAGATTCTGAGCTTCGGACCATTCGAACGTCACGCCTTCCACCCAACCGATGCCGGCCGCAACGGAAAGTGCCGTGTCCCCATGCTGAGTCGGAATCTTCGGATCGGCGCCATGGGCCAGCAGAAGCTTCATCAACTCGACGTCGCCGGACTGCGCCGCCCGCAGGAAGGCTGTCGCGCCCGCTTCATACAGCCATTGCATGGTGAAGATCGTGCGCGTTTCCGTGCTGTCGCCGACGCACTCCGTGGGGGTCGACTTCACCCCGCACACGCGGGCGTTCACGTTGGCCCCGTGAGCGAGAAGGTCTTTGATGAACTCCAGATGATCCATGTCCGGCTGCCGCACGGGATAATCGCCGCCTTCGATATTGCGGTTATCGGTTGCGATATAGAGCGGATTCCAGCCGCCCTTGTTCGCAATATTCGGATCGGCGCCTTTGCTCAGAAGATATGACGCGAGGCGATAGTGGCGATTCTGCACCGCGGTCAAGAGCGGCGTCCAGCCGTAATTCGTGGTCTGGTTGACGTTGGCGCCCGCCTCCACGAGGGTCTTCGCCGATTCCAGATCGTTCTGCCGGGCGGCGAACACCAGTGGGGTGAGGCCGCCCCCGTCTTTGTTCTGGCCGCGCCCGAAGGCTGCGGCCGCCGCTGCCGCATCGGCTGCCGCGAGGCCATCGGCGGCGGATTTCGCGGCTTGCTGGAGCTGCGCTCGCCGCCGGCCGCCGCGCGGCCCGGAAAGCGATCCATCGGGCGCGATC
>CAZXCO010000700.1:0-11651 GCA_964639095.1 uncultured Solibacteraceae bacterium | reverse complement strand
CAAATTTGAAGTCTTCCCCAAATCGCGCGTCGTCTTCCGGCAGAATCGCGGGGACTGGAAAGATCTTCTTGAAGTCTGGCTGGGCAAGGTCCGGGTGCAGATCGAACACCCCGGCGGGCTCCCCAACAACAATCGCGTGCGGACTCCGAGCGCGGTGATTTCGGTGCGCGGCACAATCTTCGACGTGGAGGTCGACGAAGCGGACGACACCACTCTGGTGCTCGACGAGGAAGGCCAGGTGGAGGTCCGGCATACTCTGCGAGCCGGAGAGCCGAGAGTCCTGAACCCGGGGGAGTTCGTTCGCGTCTACAAGAATGAGCCGCTGGCGAAGAAGATGATCGATAAAGGCGGGCTGATGCAGCGCGTTTTGCGCGCGGCGTCCGACGCGCTTTATCAGGCGGCGTTGAATGCCCATACGGCCGGGTCGATCGCGGGACCCACAACGACTTCGCCGGGTTCTCCGGCGGACGGAAAGAACGGAAATCCGCCGCCACCCTCTGCGCCGCCTCCACCGCCACCACCCTCCGCGCCCCCGCCTCGTCCGGGGAATTGACCGCCGGCCGCGGAATTCAAGGAGCGGCAGAGTGTCCCGCCTTTGCAGAATCGCTGCTTTTCTCGCGATCTGTTCCGCCGTTTCGTCTGCTGCCGAACAGCGCCTGCGTTACGAGGGTGTGGAGCAAATCTACGAGATCGCTTTCAACGACAACCGCCTCTCTGTAGCGGCGATGCGGCGGATCGCCACGCTCTCGCCGTGGGTGGAGGATTCGCCCGATTTTTCCATCGGCATCGATTCGACGAAGGTGAACGGCAGAGAAGTAATCGACAAGGTCTTTCTCGCGCCGGCGCTCGAATTGTGCGACAACGAGGGTCGCTCGCCGTGTACGCAGAATCCGGAAATCGCCGACGAGGCGTTCCTGAAAAACGCCGCGCGGAATCTCCAACAAGGCGCCGAACAAGTGAGATTGCTTCGAAAGGAAAAGCTCCCGGCCGGGCTGGCGCCGGTCAGAAAGTATCTTCTCGAAAGTCTGGAGCATTCGCTCGCCCTCCAGAAGGCCCGATACGAATACCTGAGGTCCGGAAATCCGGCTCCCCTGCGCCGGCTTCTCTGCCAGGCCTGCGCCTGCGCCAGCGAGAAAGAGCTATTGGCGCTGCTGGCCACGACCCGCGATCCGCGCAAGCGGTTCGAGATGGCGACGTTCCGGTGGCAGAACGAAGTGGTCCAGTGCAGGAGAAAGCGCCATCCAACGGCCTATCCGGTGGATGCCTGGCGGCGCTTTGTCAACGAATACCAGATCACGGAGCGGCTGCAGGGCGTGCCCGTCGATTAGCGCCTGGCCGGCAGGATCTTAATCGACTCTCGTGATTTTCGCGCCCGCGGCAGAGAGCTTGGCCTCGATCTTTTCGTAGCCGCGGTCGATATGATACACGCGGTCGATCACCGTTTCGCCTTCTGCCACAAGCGCCGCCAGCACGAGCGACGCGCTCGCCCGGAGATCGGAAGCGATCACTCCCGCGCCTGTCAGCCGGCTGCGGCCGGCAATGATGGCCTGGCGGCCGTCCAGGCGAATGTTGGCTCCCATGCGCATGAGTTCCTGCGCATGCATGAAGCGGTTTTCGAAGATGGTCTCGGTGACGATCGAAATTCCGCTGGCCTGCGTCATCAACGCCATGTACTGCGCCTGAAGATCTGTAGCGAAGCCGGGATATTCTTCAGTGGTCATGTCCGCGGGGCGCAGTTCGCCGCCGCGTTCGACACGCAGGGTTGTGCCGTCGACTTCCGTGACGCTCACGCCTGCCTCGGCCAGCTTGATGACCAGCGCGCCCAGATGCTCGGGGATGCAGCCGGTAACGCACAGTTCGCCGCCCGTAATCGCCCCGGCGAGAACGAATGTGCCGGCCTCGATGCGGTCCGCAATGATTTCATGCCTCGCCCCGTGCAGCTTCGAAACGCCGCGCACACGGATGATTCGCGTACCCTCGCCCTCGATCTCCGCTCCCATCTTCCGCAGCAGGTGAACGAGATCCACCACTTCCGGCTCGAGCGCGGCGTTTTCGAGGATCGATTCGCCCTCCGCGAGGACCGCGGCCATCAGGATGTCCTCGGTGCCTGTGACCGTGATGCGGTCGAAGACCACATGCGCGCCCTTCAGGCCGTCCGGAGCCACGGCTTCGATGTAGCCGTGCTCCTGGGAGATGCGCGCGCCCAGATGCTCGAGTCCCGCCAGATGAAAATTGATGGGCCGCGTGCCGATGGCGCAGCCTCCCGGAAGAGATACGCGGGCGCGCCCGGATCGGGCCACCAGGGGACCGAGGACCAGGCTTGACGCCCGCATCGTCTTCACCAGTTCGTAAGGCGCTTCCGGTGAAACGATCGCCTTCGTATTGAGCGTGATGCGCCCGGGATCGGCCTCGTCCGTCGCAATCTCCGTGCCGATATCGACGAGCAGGCGCTGCATCGTGCGGATGTCGCGCACCTGCGGAATGCGCTCGAGCACGACCTCCTCATCGGTGAGCAGAGCCGCCGCCAGCGCGGGCAGCGCAGAATTTTTCGAACCGCTTGTGGCGATCGTACCGTGGAGCGGCACGCCGCCTTGAATGACGAATTTATCCATTATTGTCTTTTGCGCTGCTTCGGCCGGCTTCTTCCAGCTGATCTATGGCGGCTCGCACGTTGTTCCCCGCTTTCGCGAGCGCCCGCCCCGCCTCATCATACGAGACGCCGGCAGCCGCCGCGATGATGCGGCGGGCGCGGTCGAGAAGCTTGGAATTTTTCGGCTGCACGTTCACCATCAGGTTGCCCCGGACATAGCCAAGCCGGATGAAGGCGCCCGTCGTGAGCATATTGAGGACCATCTTGGTGGCGGTCCCGGCCTTGAGGCGTGTGGAACCCGCGATGACTTCCGGCCCCGACACTGGCGTGATGGCGATTTTCGAAATCCGCGCGAGCGCGGAATCCGGCACGCAACTGATGCCGATCGTCAGGGCGCCCAGCCGGTTGGCCTCGCCCACCGCGCCGAGCACGTAAGGAGTCCGACCGCTGGCGGCAATGCCGCAGAGAACATCGTTCGGATGGAAGGCGCGCGCCTCGAGGTCGCGAACGCCGATGGCAGGATCGTCCTCGGTGGTTTCCGTGGCCCGCGACAACGCCGCCTCGCCGCCTGCGATGATTCCCTGCACGAGATCGGGCGCGACGTTGAACGTCGGCGTGCATTCCGAGGCGTCGAGTACCCCCAGGCGGCCGCTGGTGCCCGCGCCGATGTAGAAGAGCCTGCCGCCATTGCCGAACGCTTCCACGATGGCGTCGACAGCGCGGGCGATATGCGGAATTTCGGACGCTACAGCGTCCGCCACTTTCCGGTCCTCGGCGTTCATTACCCGCAGCATTTCTTCGGTGGGGAGCTTGTCGATGTCGCGGGAGAGCGGGTTCGCCTGTTCGGTCAGTAACGCGGCGAGGTCCATGGAGTTTATTGTAGGGGGATGCCTCGCAGCGTTCGGCCGGTTTCAGGCCCGCCGCTCTTCAACGGCGCTCCGGTACTGGTGCGTTATCGCGCCGGGCTGCGGGATTCGGCCGGGAATCCGGCGCACGCCGCAACGTCGATCCTCGGCAGGCAGATTTTCCTCGACCCCGAACTCAAGAGGATGCCCGGAGAACATCGCCGCATCCTGCTCCATGAGTACTTTCATTTCGTGTGGGTCCGGCTGGGGAACCAGCGTCGCTGGGCGTGGGAGGAATATCTCAGGAACGAATGGAACTCCGGCGCCAAAGGCGAGGCCGGCTGGTCCGCCGAGTGGCGCAAGCGGGAACTGTCGGCCGGCGACGTCGCCGCACGCACGCGCCGCTGGCGGGAGTACTGCTGCGAGAGCTTCTGTGACACAGCCGCCTCGATTTACAACAGGCGCGGCGCGAAGGCCGGCTCCGAAGTGACTCTTTCCGCGTTCCGGCAGCGGGCGAGGCTGGTCTGGTTCCGCACGCACGCCGGCGGCTCCCGCTTCCCGATATAATCTGGATAGTGAAAAGCCTGCGAACTCAGTTGCGTCTGGTGGGTATCGCGGCCGTAGCCGCGATTCTCGGTCTGGTGGCCTGCTCGCCGGCCCCGCCTTCCAGGCCGCTCCTCAAGGAAACCGCCCAGCGAAAGCAGGCGCCCGACTTCGCCCTGAAGGATGCCGGTGGCAAAGTGGTCCACCTGGCCGATTACCGCGGCAAAGTGGTCGTGCTCGATTTCTGGGCGACCTGGTGCAATCCGTGCGTGGTCGAGATTCCGTGGTTTCAGGAGTTTCAGCGGAAATACAAGGATCGGGGCTTTGCCGTCCTCGGCGTTTCAATGGATGACGACGGCTGGAAGGTCATTAATCCGTTTGTCCGGGAAAAGAAGATCAACTACCGCATCGTGCTGGGCGATGACAAGACGGGCGATCAATATGGCGGGCTCGAAGCGTTGCCGACCACTTTCGTGATCGACCGGAACGGTCGCATTGCAGCCGTTCATGTGGGCCTTACCGGAAAGAAAGATTTTGAAGATGCGATTGAAAAGCTACTGGAAGATCCTGTCGTGCCTGCTGGCGACGGGGCTGTTCGCTCAGATGGCGCCGAACCTCACCGTCGCGCCGGTTCCCACGCTTAGGGTTCACAAGGGAGCGACCGCTACCGTTACGTTCAAAGCTGCGCTCCCGCCCGGCTACCACGCCAACAGCAACAAACCTACGGACGCGTATCTGATTCCGCTGACGCTCAAATGGACCGGCGGTCCGCTGCAGGTGGACAGCATCACTTATCCGAAGCCGTCCATGGAAAAGTACTCGTTCTCGGACAAGCCGCTCTCCGTTGTGACCGGCGAGTTCAGCCTGACGACGAAGTTCAAGGTGCCGGCCAACGCTCCCAATGGAGCCGCGGCACAGAACGGCACGCTGCGCTATCAGGCATGCAACGACCGCATGTGCTTCGCGCCGAAATCCGTTCCAGTGAGCGTCTCGGTCAGTGTTGAATAGCACCGCAGAGCGTCGCCGCGTATGAACGCTCCGGTCCGGCGCTTCGCGTTGAGGCGCCAGAAGTAACGAACCACACGGCCGGCGGCCCGGCCGGCCACAGTTTACAATCGCAACAGTGCGCCGCATCCTTTTCGCCGTGAACACTCTGATCGCGATCGTCCTGATCGTGGCGGCGGCGGCCTTTTACTGGTTTCTCTATCGGGCGCTGCCCAGGACATCCGGGACGATCGAGACCTGGGTCACGCAGCCGGTGGAAGTGGACCGCGACAGCCTCGGCGTTCCCCACATCAAGGCCCGCACCCTTGACGACGTGTGGTTTGTCGAGGGCTACACGACGGCCGAAGACCGCATGTTTCAGATGGACGGACTGCGGCGGCTGGCTGCCGGGGAACTCTCGGCTGTCCTCGGCCCTTCGATGCTGGAGACCGACCGCGAATCCCGCCGTTACAGACTGCGGAGAATCGCCGAACGCGTCTATGCGGAGATGCCCGAATCCGATAAGGCGGCCATGCAGGCCTATGCGCGCGGCGTGAATGCCTATATCGAATCGCACCGCGGGCGCTATGGCCTCTCATTCACGCTGCTCGGCTATGATCCCCGCCCCTGGAGCGTGATCGACTCCCTGCTCTGCGGGCTCCATATGTTCCGCACGCTGACGAACGACTATAAGAACAAGCTGGCGAAGCAGCAGATGCTGCTCGGCGGAGCTCCGGAGAAAGTGAGCTTTCTCTATCCCAACCGCAGCGGGTTCGAGTTCACGCCGGGAGGCGACGGGCATCCGGGGTCGAACGCCTGGGCCATTTCCGGCGCGCATTCCGCCACTGGCAAACCGCTGCTCTCGAACGATATGCACCTGGAGTTCGGGATCCCGGGCGTCTGGCACATGGAGTCGCTCGAAGCCCCTGGCATGAAAGTCTCGGGCGTCGCTCTGCCCGGCATGCCGGGCATCCTCTCCGGCCACAACGACCGCATCGCCTGGGGAGAGACCAACCTCGGATTCGACGTGCAGGACCTTTATATCGAGAAAATCGATCTGCGAACCGGACGCTATCTGTTCAATGGAAAGATCGAGCAGGCGCGGCAGGAGCGGGAAGTGATCGAAGTCAAGGGGCGGCCGGCGGAAGAGATCAACGTCTGGGTCACGCGGCATGGCCCTGTCTTTCAGATCGCAAACGGGCAGGTGATGACGCTGCGGTGGGCCGCCGCCGAACCGGGCGCCGTCGCCGACGTCTTTCTCGATATCGATCGCGCCCGCAACTGGGAGGAATTCAAGCGGGCGATCGCGCGTTTCGGCGGCCCCGGCCAGAATTTTCTCTATGCAGATGTCGATGGCAACATCGGCTACCATGCCAGCGGCAAGCTGCCCATCCGGCGCAACTACGCCGGAGACGTGCCGGTGGATGGAAGCTCAGGGCAGTACGAATGGGGCGGTTTTATCCCCTTCGACGAACTGCCGCAGTCTTTCAATCCGCCGGGCGGGTTCATCGTGTCGGCGAATCAGAATCCCTTCCCGCCGGACTATCCGTATCACGTGATCGGAAACTTCGATTCACCCTACCGCGCGCGCCAGATTCTCAACATGCTGCGGGCGGGCGGCGACAAGCAGAACCCCGAAGACAGTCTCCGCATTCAGAAAGACGTTTACTCCGCCTTCGATCAATTCATCGCCCGGCAGATTGCAGCGGCCTACGGTCACCACAAGCCGCCGGGCGGCGCCTTCGCCGATGCCGTGGCGATGCTGCGGACGTGGAATGGCCAGATGGACCGCGACCGGCCGGAGCCGCTGATCGTGACGCTGACCTACCAGTATCTGCGCAAAGCCATTGCCGAGAAAGCCTCTCCCGGTAACGGAGCAGTCTATCAGTCGAAGCTGGCGCGCGCGGTCGTGGAGAGAATTCTGCGGGAGCGCCCCGCAGGCTGGTTCAGCGACTATCGCCAGCTACTTCTGCAGTGCTTCGCCGATGGCATGGAGGAGGGCCAGCGGATGCAGGGGCAGGACCCGAAACGCTGGAGATGGGGCAAATACATGTACCTGTTCGTCAGGAACCCCGTAGCGGGCCGGCTGCCGGTCATCGGAAACTATTTCAACGTGGGGCCCGTGCCGATGAGCGGTGGCGCAACCACCGTAAAGCAGACGACTCCGGTACTCGGACCGTCGGAACGGATGGATGCGTCACTGGGGAATTGGGATGCGTCGCTGCTGAATGTGCCGCTCGGAGAACTCGGCCGTGTGGCCTCGCGGCACTATCGCGACCAGTGGGATGCCTATTACAACGGCAGGAGCTTTCCCATGCAGTTCGACAAGCTGGATGTGAAGAGCACCGTGACATTCCTGCCGAAGAGAAAACCGGAGCCCTGAGCTGCGGCAATCTCCCCGGCACGAGGCTGCAGAAACCGCGAAACTATTTCTTGTCCTTTTTGGGCTTCTTGGTTTCTTTCCTCTGATTCAAGCCTTTAGCCATCGGTTATTCTCCCTTCGATCAAGGTTAACGCGTTTGCGCTTCGACATTCCAGACGGCTTTCGCTCTTCGGGCGTTACTGCGGAGGCAGCAGCTTGAGGGTCGAGACCCTGATGCTCTCGCCGTTGACCTTGCCGGTCACTTCCACTTCGAGATCGTCCAGTTGCTTTGTGGCCCGCAAGGCGGCAAGCGCCTTACGATTGCCGGAGGCGTCGAAGGTCAGAAACTTGTTGTCGGACGTGTAAACGCCATAGCCGCTCTTCACGCATTGGGGCATGAGGGCGCACTGGCGAGTATGCGCTTCGGCAACGATCCGGCCGCCCACAAGCAGGCCGCTGGACCCGGAGATCCGCAGATCCGCGGTGCCGGAGCACTTCTGATCCATGAGAACGCCTTTGATGTCGTCCAGTTTTGCCGCCGTCGTCCTTGTCCCTGTCTGATGAGACGTCGCTTTCGCCGGCGCCGTATTCGAGGTGGCGGCGGTCACGAGGGCGCACGAAACACACGCCATCATCAGAACGCGTGGTAATTTCTTCATTTCCTGTCTCAATCCCTTTCTGTTTATGTTTTTAGCCCCTCGCGGTTTCGAGTGTCAAGGCACCGGCCCGGCAGGGCTTCCGGATTCTGGTAGAATCCGTCTGAAATGAAGCGTGCCGCTTTGCTCTCTCTCGCGGTTTTGTACTGCGGATTCGCGGGAGGCCAGAGCGCCAGCCGGTGCGACCGCGACTGTCTGAACGGCTTCGTCGACCGCTATCTCGATGCGCTTATCCGGCACGATCCGGCGCTCGTTCCACTCACGAAGAACGTGAAGTTCACCGAGAACGGGCAGCGGCTCGAGCCCGGCGACGGACTCTGGCGAACCATGGCGGCGAAGGGCACATACCGCCTTTTTGTGACCGACACCGAGGCCGGAGAAGTGGCCTTCCTTGGCACCATCCGCGAGCAGGGAAGGAACCGGGGCGAACAGGTCGGGTCCGTGATCGCGATGCGTCTCAAGGTGGTGAACGGGCAGATTCCGGAAGCGGAAACACTGGTGGTGCGCAATGAGATGTTCGCGCGGGATTTTGAAAAGCTCGGCCAGCCCAATCATCTGTTTCAGGAAGCGGTTCCGCAGGCGGAGCGGATGTCGCGCGAAGACCTCGTGCGGACGGCGAACATGTACTTCACCGGAATGCAGCAGAACGACGGCAAAGGCATCTATCCGTTCGCCGACGACTGCAACCGGATCGAAAACGGCCGGCAGACCACGAACGCGCCGCCAAAGGACGGCAAGCCGGCGCCGGATCCGAAGACCGCGACGAACTATTCATCGGCGTGGAGTTGCCGCGAGCAGTTCGAGTCGGGCCTGCTGCATTTTGTAACGCGCATCCGCGACCGCCGCTTCGTGGCGGTCGACCCGGAGCGCGGCATGGTCTTCAGCTTCGTCTTCTTCGACCATTCCGCCGGAAACACACGCACGTTCCAGACGCCCGACGGCCGCACCGTGACTGCCGGTCCCTTCCAGCCATGGACCTGGGAGCTGGCTGAACTGTTCAAAATCGAGAAGGGCAAAATCCACCGGATCGAAGCGGTGATGGACCGCGCCCCCTACGGGATGAACTCGGGCTGGAGCGCCTGGGAAGACGGCCTGTCGACCCGCGCGCGGGAGATCAAATAGAGGTCAGGCCTTCCGGCGCCGCACAAACTCCGCGGCGGCGTCGACGCCCTGCGTGCGTTTGATTTCCTGGAATTCGTCGAGGATGTTGCGCGCGGCCCTCGATCGCGTGGCGGAGCCGCTGGGCTTTTTTTTCGGGGTTGGATCGGAGAGAACTCGCTGGCTGACCCGCTGATCGATTTCACGATTTTTCGCAATGCGATCCGCCAGCCTCTCGGCCGGCGTCATTTCAAGCCAGGATTTGCTCATAGTTCCAGTGTAAGAGATGACCTCCCTGGAACCAAAGGCGGGCTTGCACGGCTACAGGCCCGAGTAGTAATCGTAGCCCTGCTCGGCCCAGTAATCCGCGGGCCGTTCATTCGCATACCAGATGCGGCCGATACGCTTGATGTTCTTGATCCCGTATTTCACAGGCATGACGAGCCGCAGCGGCGCGCCGTGCTTATCCGTCAGGGGCGCTCCGTTCATCTCATAAGCCAGAAGCGTCTGTGGATGAAGGGCGCTCGGCATATCAAGTCCGACATAGTAATCCTTGCTCGGCGTGTTCATGCCGACGAAAGCCGCTTTCTCCGACCCTGGCGAAAATCTGGCGATGAAGTCGGAAAGACGCGCGCCCGCAAACTGCGTCACCGTGCTCCAGCCCTCGACGCATTTGAAGTCGATGATCTCCTCATAACGCGGCAGCGCGGTGATATCGGCAAGCGTCAGCACCCGGACGGAGCCGCCCATCGGGGTTACCTCGAGATGCCAGTCCCGCGGATCGATCGGCATCTCCATGCCGATATCGCCATTCACTTTGATTTTCCGGATTGCGGAGGCGGGAAAGGTCTGCACCAGATTGCTGTTGCTGTAGAGCGTCTTCCGCAGAACGACCTCGTTGGCGTCCAGAACGCGCCGCAGCGGCCAGGGAATCTCGTTGTCGAGTTCCGCGGAATTGATCCAGCGCCACCCGGCGTACGCTCCCACGGCTCCCGCTCCCAGTGCGATGAACGCCCGGCGCGAACGGCGGGCCAGTTCCTGTTCGGGCGTTCGGGGAGGCTTGGGTTTGTCAGTCGCCATGAGTCACCTTCGCATTGATTTCCGCCAGATCGTATCCGCAGACCATCGCCCGGAAATTCGCCCATCCGGCGCGAATCACCTGGACGATATGGATGACGAAAAATATGGCGTAGCCCATCATGAGCCAGAAGTGCTCCCAGCGGGCCCACTGATATCCGCCGAGGGCTGCCGTCAGCCAGTGCAACTGAGCCGGCTTGTAGATTGCGAGGCCCGTCAGAAGACTCAGCCCGCCCATCACCACGATGGCTGTATAGAGGATGCGCTGGGCCGCGTTATAGCGCCCCTGCGGCGGAAGGGGAACATTGAAGCCGGCGTCGTGCCTGACGACCTGAATGGCCTCGCGGAACGAGTTCCGGTCGGGCGCCAGAGCGCGCCACTCGCCCGAGATCAACGTGTAGAGCACATAGACGATTCCGTTGATCGCGAACAACCACCCGAAGACGAAATGCAGCGCCATACCGAGCGCAAGCTGCTGGTCGATTGCGGTCAGGCTGTAAAACCAGTTCGGAAAGAAATGAAAGAGCGTCACGCTCCCCAGGCCGATCCGGTAAGGATCGTAGGCCCAGTAAATCAGCAGTCCGCTGAAGATCATGGCCGCGAGCAGCGGAAAGTTGATCCAGTGAAACCAGCGCGTCGCCAGCTTATGCTTTTCCTCGATCACTCTCACAACTTCACCTTTTCGGGGCCGCGCGCGGTGGAACAGGGCGGCATGGACCGGATCTCTTCGTCCATAATTCTATTCTCTCCCCTTCCGTCTCGAAACACTCGGAGGGGAAACAGGCCGATCAAAGTCTCAAACGGCGCTGGAAATCGAGTGCGCTAAGATTGCGACTTGCCTCGAACGGAATCGAGACCACTGACTCAGCCCCGCGGCTCGCCGCGCGCCCGGCTGATCTCCAGCCTCGTGATGCTCCTGCTCGTCGCAGCCGCGATGGCCTGGTATTCCGTCCGGAAAACCAATCAGTTGTTCGATACCGGAATCAACGACCACGTGGAGTGTGCGATTGCCGGCACCTATTTACGGCAGACCCAAACGGCCGAAAAGGAGAAGGGACTGGGCAGTCAATTCGGCCCGATGCTCCAGCCTCTCGTGGATGCCGCCCGCACGGCCGGGATCGGGGACATCGCAACCGTTTCCGCCCACCAGTGCACGGCCGCGGGCCGGTCTTACACCCACGTGATTCTCGAGCGGGGCCAGACACCTGTTTCCGTCATTCTGACGCCGCGCCGGAATGAGGAAGTCTTTCCCCGTTTGCTCTCCGGCCAGGTCGTGGATGTTGCTGGAATTCCGGTTCACGAGGGGCGCCGGCGGGGCTATTCGGTGGCCGGGTTCGAATCCGGCGCTTATCTGGGCTACGTTGTTTCGGCGCTTCCGGACGGGCAGAATGGCGCGCTCGCAACCCGTCTGGTTCCCGTGATCGTGCGGTACACGGGGGCCTGAGGTTGCGCTCGGCAGTTTTGAGCGCCGCAGCAGACGGAATACGTGTAGAATC
>CAZXCO010000699.1:0-1968 GCA_964639095.1 uncultured Solibacteraceae bacterium | reverse complement strand
TGATCCACGACCCAGATGTTGTCCTGCGGATCCACGCGTACCTGCTGCGCGAAAAGGAATCCATAGGAGTCCTGGCCGATCTCACGCACGAATCGGCCGGTGCGATCGAACTCATACAAGCGCGAACCGCCGTGCGCGAAGGGGCGAGAGGTGCCAAGCGAGATCGTAGGATGGCCGGTCCGCATATAGACGAAGATGTCACCCTTCGAGTTGGTGGCCACGCCCGCGGCTTCGCCCTCGGAGGTGCGATCGGTGAACCTCAGCAGGTTCACCACGGAATCGAACGGAATCGCGGGCGCCTGAGCCGCAACCGGAAGCGCGGCGAGGAACAACATCGGAAGAATGCGTGTCATAAGATCCTCTGCCCGCCCTATTTCCCGGCCTGGAGTCTCGCACCCTGCGGCTTCAGCATGAGCTTCTGCACACGCCAGGATTCGATTTCCGCCACGATAATCTGGTCGGGATTGCGGCAGTCCATCATATGGACCACCTGAAATCCGCCCGGTTGTTTGCTCGCGTGGCCGAATTTGCCGAGGATTCTTCCATCCAGCTCCATCTTGTAGATTTCCCCCGTGTTCTCCCATGTGCCGGGAGCGTTCCCGTTGGGATTGGAGTTGGATGTAAAGAGATACTGGTGCGGGCCGGGTGAAACACAGACGGTCCAGGAGTCCCCGATGTTTTCGTAGCTCGCTTTGAAGTGAAGATTGTTGTCGAAGACCAGTAGCCGGTGGTTGGAGCGGTCGGCCACGTAAACGTCGCCGTGCGCATCCACAGCAATGCCATGGGGCAGGTTGAGCTGGTCCTGGCCTCTGCCGGCCTTTTCCGTGCCGACCTGCGCGAGAAACCTTCCGTTCTTGTCGTACTTCACCACGCGGTTATTGATATACCCGTCGGAGACAAAGATATTCCCCTGCGCGTCCCACGCAACGTCGGTCGGCCGGGCGAAGAGATATTTGTCGGGCGGCGGCTTCGGATTCGGAGGCGTGGTCGCGAGCGCCCCGTCAATCGCATCCGGCCGGTGGCCGAGAACCATCACGACATGTCCGGCC
Organism: uncultured Solibacteraceae bacterium; assembly: GCA_964639095.1. GTDB lineage: Bacteria > Acidobacteriota > Terriglobia > Bryobacterales > Bryobacteraceae > BOG-234. Next base: position 919 of record CAZXCO010000699.1, on the reverse strand, counting down.
GGATTGAATTTGATCACGAGATTCGTGCCCTCGTCGACAACCCAGATGTTGTCCTCCGGATCGACGCGCACCGAATGCGCGAATTCGAAGCCGTAGTTCCCCGCCCCGATTTCGCGCAGGTAGTTGCCGTTCTGATCGAATTCAAACAGCCGCGTATTGGCGCTGCGTGTGAAGACGAAAATGTGTCCCTTTGAATTAGTCGCCACTCCCATGGCCTCGCCAAGATACAGGCCCGGCGGAAGCTTCAGGAAATTGGGGACCGATTCATAAGGGATCTCGGGCACATTCTGCGCCTTCGCTTTGGTCTGGGCGGCGACAGGGCCGGAAAACAACAGAACGAAGGCGCAGCAGAGCCTGAGAGCGTTCATGCACCCTTCTTTGTGAGTTCCTGGTAGACGACGTCCGTGAAGCTCGCGAATCCGCCGCGTCCCGCAGCCGGCGCCGGCTCGCCGAGAGCCATCCGGATTTCCTCGAGCGATTTGCCCTGGGCAACGAGCTGCTTGATCTTTTCGCGCTTGGCTTCAGTATTCTCCAGCCGCTTCTGAATATCCGCCTTCTTCTGCAGTTCGCCGTGTCCGGGCACGAACTGATCGGCATTCAGCTCCACCAGTCCTTTTGCGGTCGTGATCCAGCCCTCCGAAGAGCCGTGCTTTTCGAGGTGGATGAGAGGATCGGGCCGGTTCGTCGCGATGATGTCGCCCGTAAAGGCGATGTTGTCATCGGGCAGGAAAACGACGAGGTCGCCGCTCGTGTGCGCCGGCGCCCAGTGGTAAAGTTCGAGCTTCACGCCGTCGATCTTGAGATTTTCCTTCTCCTTCGAGATGACCTGCGTTGGCAGATGGCCAGCGGGGGGCGCCCCGCGGCCGCCGGCGGCGAGCGCCGCTTCCTGTTCCTTCTTGTTGTTCTCGTGCGCGATGAC
>CAZXCO010000698.1:0-8046 GCA_964639095.1 uncultured Solibacteraceae bacterium | reverse complement strand
AAATCGCCAACTGGCCCTCAGGACGTGCCGCATGAATGCGCCGGACCACATCACGATTTCCGTCGATGGCCTGGAGACCGAGGCTCGGGAAGGAGAGCGCCTGATCGACGTGATGATGCGCGCGGGCATTGAGCTTCCGCAGGTCTGTTATCATCCGCAACTCGGCTCGATTCAGACCTGCGACACATGCCTGGTAGAGATCGACGGCCAGCTGACTCGCGCCTGCGCCGCGGTCACTACCGCGGGATTGATCGCTCAATCGGCGACTCCGCGCGCGCAGCGGGGCCGTATCGAGGCCTACGATCGCATCCTCAGCAATCACCTGCTGTACTGCACGGTCTGCGACAACAACAACGGCAACTGCGTGGTACACAACACGGCAAAGCTGTTGGCCATCGACGGTCAGAGCCTTCCGTTTCATGGAAAGCCTTACCCGGTGGATGACTCAAACCCTTTCTACCGCTACGATCCCGACCAGTGCATCCTGTGCGGACGGTGCGTTGAAGCTTGCCAGAACTTACAGGTCAATGAAACTCTATCCATCCGCTGGGAGGACCCCTGTCCTCGTGTGCTTTGGGACGGCGGCAAAGCAATCGGCGAATCCAGCTGTGTCTCCTGCGGGCACTGCGTGACGGTTTGTCCGTGCAACGCACTGATGGAGAAATCCATGCTGGGGCATGCCGGGTTCCTGACTGGCCTCCCCCAGGCAACACTCGACGGCATGATCGACGTTGTAAAGAAGATGGAACGAGAAACCGGATACGAGGCGATTCTCAAGATCTCCGAAGCCGAAGCGAAAATGCGCGAGTCGCGCATCCGCCGCACAAAAACGGTTTGTACGTATTGTGGTGTGGGCTGTTCGTTTGACATCTGGACGAAGGACCGCCACATCCTGAAGGTGGAGCCGTCCACAGGCCCGGCAAACGGAGTTTCCACTTGCATCAAAGGCAAATTCGGCTGGGATTTTGTCAACAGTCCAGACCGGTTGACCACGCCGTTGATTCGCGAGGGAGACTCGTTCCGGGAAGCCACGTGGGATGAGGCGGAGCGTCTGATTGCGGAACGCTTTCTCGAGATCAGGACGAAGTATGGCCCGGACGCGTTAGGGTTCATTGCCTCCTCGAAATGCACGAACGAAGAGAGCTATCTGATGCAGAAGCTGGCTCGCGCGGTGATCGGAACGAACAATGTGGACAATTGCTCGCGCTATTGTCAGTCGCCTGCCACTGCGGGGTTGTTCCGGACGGTGGGCTACGGAGGTGACTCCGGATCCATCAGTGACATCGAAATGGCAGACCTCGTGGTGATCGTGGGCAGCAACACGGCCGAGAGTCATCCCGTACTTGCCACGCGCGTGAAGCGCGCACACAAACTGCGCGGCCAGAAGCTGATCGTCTCAGACCCTCGAAAGCACGAAATGGCGCGTCGCGCTGACGTTCATCTGCATTCGAAGCCCGGCACAGACCTGGTTTGGCTTTCCGCCGTCAGCCGGTATATCCTCGACAGCGGCCTGGCGGCAAATGCGTTCCTCGCCCGTTGGGTCAACAATCTCGATGAGTATCGAAAGAGCCTTGAGCCATTCACGCTCGAGTTCGCATCCGAAGTCTGCGGCCTTCCGATCGATGTATTGAAGCGAGTGGCGCACATGGTCGCCGCGGCTGAGCGTGTGTGCATTCTCTGGGCTATGGGTGTGACACAGCACACCAACGGTTCCGACACGTCCACGGCGATTTCCAATTTGTTACTCGTGACCGGCAACTACATGCGGCCGGGCACCGGCGCCTATCCTCTGCGTGGGCACAACAATGTGCAAGGTGCGAGCGACCACGGTTCGATGCCGAATTTCCTGCCGGGCTATCAGCCCGTGGACGATCCTGACGTGCGCCTCAGGTTCGAGAAGGCCTGGAATGTATCGCTGCCGAAATCCAATGGTCTGGACAATCACGAGATGGTGGAGGCGATTCACGCGGGCAGCCTGAAGTCGATGTACATCATCGGCGAAGAGATGAGCATCGTGGATTCGAACTCCAATTATGTCGGCGAGGCATTCAAAAAACTGGACTTCTTCGTTGTTCAGGATGTGTTCTTCGGAGTGACGTGCCAGTTCGCTGACGTTGTGCTCCCTGCTTGCCCCAGTCTGGAAAAGGAAGGTACTTTCACCAGCACGGAGAGGCGCATCCAGCGCCTCTACCAGGTTTTCGATCCGATCGTGGAATCGCGCCCGGATTGGCAAATCGTGCAACAGCTCGCCAACCGTCTCGGCGCGTCCTGGAACTATAAACATCCTTCTGATGTTATGGACGAGATTGCATCCCTGACACCGATGTTCGCTGGCGTGAACTATGAGCGCCTCGAAGGTTACCGGACTCTGCAATGGCCCGTCGACGCCGATGGATCCGACCAGCCGCTGCACTACACGAAGGGCTTCAACTTCCCCGACGGGAAGGCTCGGCTGTTCCCAATCGAATTCAAGGGATTGATCGAAGAACCAGATGAAGAGTTCGATCTGCACTTGAATAATGGCCGGTTGCTTGAACACTTCCATGAAGGCAATCTGACTTACCGCATTGCGGGCATCAAGGAAACGACGCCGAGTGTCTTTGTCGAGATCTCGCCGGAGCTGGCCCGGGAACGAGGTATTGAAACCGGCAGTTTGGTGCAAATCGCCTCGCGCCGGGGCCGGCTCCGTGTACAGGCGGTCGTCACGGACAGAGTACAAGGCCGTGAGTTATATATGCCGATGAACTCTACAAAGGTTCCCGTGAATGTGCTGACGGGCAACCACACTGACCTGACGACGCACACGCCGGCGTTCAAGGAAACCACAGTCAACCTGAAAGTGCTGAGAAAAGAGGGCGAGTCACCCTTGCCAAAGACGCACTTCCGGTTCGGCCACCCGACTCCCCAGCGCGGCACTGAAGTGGAGCGGAAGTGGAAGCGCGAGGATTACCGCATGCCAGGCGACGACGATGAGGTTTCTACGACGACGTAAAGAGGTGAAAGATGGCTCAACCAATCGCATTTTCGCGGAGGCCGTCGGAGGCTGCCAGGCAAGCTGATCTCCTCCAGGACGCTCCGATCCAGCACGCTGAAGCAATCCTGTCAGCTTACGAGCTGCTGGAACTCCTTCACAGCCGCGGAATATTGAGTCTTCTCCGTGGCTTGATCGGCAGCGGCGCCGACGTGGTGCAGATAGTCACAGAGGCCCTCGATCAGCCCGCCTTCATCCGGGCAATACGCAATCTCCTCCTTTTGCTGAAGTCCCTCGGCGCCATACCGCCGGACGCCATAGCCACCATTGCCGCAGCTGTCAAAGATGACGTTAAGCGGGAAGAGCAGCACAGGGCGCCGGGCCTGATCCAGTTGTTCAGGCGGCTTCGTAACGAGGACAGCCGGCACGCGGTATCGGCGATGCTCGATGTTTTCGAGAACCTGGGGAAAGAGCTGTGACGGCCGGCCCTCGAATCCGCGATGCCTGGTCGAATCCGATGGCATGAAGTGATGAGGCAGCACCTCGTAACTCCACACTGCCATGAATAAGTTGAAAGTGTACCCAATCAAGCGAGCCTGGAATGAGTCGCCGCGGCGAACTGGCGAAGCGAGGATACCGGCCGTGCTCCCGACTCTCCGTCACCCTGAGAAGAAAGACGATTTGCTGCAACTCGGGGTCTCTCCGGCAGCCTGGCGTTTGACGTCGTTCCTTCACGATCTTCGCAATCCCGTCGCCACGGTCTGTGTGGGTGCAGGTCTGCTCGCTGGCTTGAGTGAAGTGTCGCCATCCGAAGTGAAGCGACTGGCGACGAACATTAACCACGCCGCATGCGAGATCCGCAATCTGCTGGACGAGTTCCTCGGCCAGCAACCTGCCAACACGCTCCAGCCCGAGATAACGGGCCTTCGCGATGTGATCGCCGCCGCTGCGGAGTCGGCATCGGTATCGGTGCCGAACGAACGAGTTCAGATTGTGCTCAACGTATCGGCGGACATCAAGCTGCCACTGATGCGTTCTCGCATGGAGAGTGTCTTTCGGAATCTGATCGTCAACTCTCTCCAGGCGATCCGGCAGGATGGGCAGATTCGGATTGCCGCCAAAAGAAACGGCAAATCGGTGATTATCCACCTGGAAGATACTGGACCAGGCATTCCGGCTGGCATTCGGAACCGGTTATTCGAACCCTTCGTTACCGCAGAGAAGAAGAATGGCCTGGGAATTGGTTTGGCCATTGCGAGGGCGATCGTACTCTGGCATGGAGGAGAGATCTGGATCGAGCCCGCCAGTGGTGCGCATTTCGCCATTCGTCTGCCGCTGGGGCAAAACCGGCGGCTGATGCACGTTCCGTCCGCTCATCTCAAGGCCGGATAGCTCAAGGCGGGATAGGGCCGCTCGGACCGGATGCGCCTGTGCCCGCCGTCATGAGGCGAGCCGACGGTTCGGGCGGCTGCGATCACTTTCGCCCGAAGCGGATCGCTGGCGCCGAACGGGCGGACGCAGGATCAGAGGAGCGAGTACGCTCAGCAACGCCACCAAAGCCATGACGCGCAGTGCGTCCTGATACTCGCCGGTAGCCTGTCGAACCTGCGCGATGAGCGTGGGACCCGCAATGCCGGCGGCGCCCCAGGCGGTCAGAATGATCCCGTAGATCGAGCCGATGTCCCTGGCTCCAAAATAGTCCGCCGCAAAGGCAGGCATCGTGCCGAATCCCCCGCCGTAGCACAACAGGATGAGGAAAGACAGTAACGCGAGCGGCACGAAGTCTGTCACGCGCGACAGCAAAAAGAACGCTCCGGCCTGGAGCAGGAACATGGTGACAAAGACAGATTTCCGGCCGGCCAGGTCGGAGAACCACGCCCATAGAAACCGGCCGCATCCGTTGGCGATCGAGATGAAACCCACGAGCTGTGCCGCCACGCCGGGACTGACGTGCGATACTTCCTGGGCCATAGGGGAGGCTTGTGAAATGATGGCGATCCCGGCAACGGTGTTCAGAAAGAGAACGAGCCACATCCCGTAGGATTGCCACGAACGGAGCGCTTCCCGAAGCGTGAATTCCTCTGCTTGAGAACCGCCTGGCTTAAAAGACCGGGTCGGATCAGGCAGGTATCCTTCGGGAGGATTCCTCATAAACAGTGCCGCAAGCCCCACGATGATGAGGTATCCGATTCCAAGTGTGGCGAATGCGGCCGACACCCCCACAGTGGAGATCAATCTTTCGGCGATTGGTGCGGTGATCAGCGCTCCGGCGCCGAATCCCGCCACGGCGATGCCGGTGATCATGCCCCGCTTGTCCGGGAACCAACGAATCAGTGTGGCGACGGGCACGATGTATCCAAACCCCAGGCCCGCGCCCCCGATAACGCCGTAAGTGAAATACAACTCCGGCAGAGAATGGGCCCATCCGGCGGATATCGTGCCGACGCCGTAGAGAAACGCGGCCAGGAGAGCCACTTTGCGCGGCCCGGAACGTCTCATCCACACACCGCCCGCAAATGCGGCAATGCCGAGCATGAAGATGGCCAGCTCAAATGTGGCTGTCACCTCTGGCACGGTCCATCCGTATGCGCGAGTGAGCGGAATGCGGAAAACGCTCCATGCGTATACCGCGCCGAGCGCAATCTGCATGAGTACGCCAGCAATGGCGATGATCCAGCGATTTGTCTTCTTTCCTTTCATGGAATTCACCCTTCTGGCCCTCAGAACGTATAAGCAGCGGCAAGATTGAAGTGGTCGCCTGAGTTGTCGGCGAACGGCTGGTTGAAATAGTCCGTGAGAAAACGGCGCCAGTCCAGGCCAAGCGTCACATTTGGCGAAACGTGCCACAGGATGTTGGCCATGTAGCTCTGGTTTTTGGAGCGGCTGCCGGTCGAGAGATTGGCCTTCTCCGGCAGATCGATGCCATAAGCGACGTTGGTCTGCCAATGCCCCGTAAGGTCGAACTGGAGTTGCAACCAGCCGCCGCGTGTCCCGACGCCGTTATCACCGGGCTCGTGGACTGGAAACACGGTCTGCGCGATGCCTCCGCTGAAGAGGCCGAGAGCCCGGCCGGCATAAGCTTCGCCGGATAGCGCCATGAAGCTGGAAAGCGGAATGTTGTAGTCGACGGCTGCGCCCCAACTCTCGAAACTCCGTGTCAACGCGACTCCGCTCGACACGCTGGAGTTCTTCGCGGTGCCCCAGTGGCCGCTCAGGCCCAGCGTGGCAGCCCGGCCGGCGACGTGCCCCGACAGAGCGAGCCTTGTCTCAACTGCGGGCAGGCGGCCCAACTCGCCCGCGCCCGGCTGCCGGGCTGTCGAAAAGACGTCCGGATTGTCGCCGATGTTGGGGTCCAGCGCGGCCAGTTGCCACAGGAACCCTCGGTCATGGCTGAGGCCGCTCTTCCATTCAGCACGGATCTGTGGCGTGCGAATCCACAGGTTGCCCGACGAGGAAAACTCCGGGATTGCAAACTCCGCCAGCGAAGTCGGATTGAGAGGTGCAAAAACCGCCCAATCCTGGCCGGCCTCAACAGCAAAATGCGTCCAGTCCAGCCGCCCGAATGCGAGACGCATCCGGATGACGTCCATATTGACGCCGTTGCTCAGCGTCGGGGCGCCTCCGAAAAAGTCCGTCTCCAGCGTCCCGCTTAGTTTGGCTCCCGCGGCATTCAGTCCCGAGAGCGATAGTCCGAGCCGGGCCTGGCGCGCCGTCGCGCCAAAGTTGTCCACGGGACCCGCCGACCGCGGAAGAGCAAACGACGGAATATCCTCGTTGTTCGAGTGCGTGTCATTGGAGAATGCGTTGAATAACAGCGTGCCATACAGCTTGATGTTTGGGGCGCGGTTGCCGTTGTCCTGTCCGTCAGACTTCGGGGCCGGAGCAGCCACCGAAACCGGTGGGGTCTTCGGCTCGGGCTGGGTCTTCGGCTCCAGCCGAGCAAGATCGCTTTCACTGATCAGCCCTTTCGCACGGAGCATCGCAGCCAGGTCCTGGACCTTATCCGATGAGCCGGATGCCGTAATGCGTTCAAATTCGCTCTCTGTCAGCAGGCCTTTATCGCGTAGAACGCGTGCCAGTTGATCTGCCGGGGATTGGGCAAGCAGTTGAGACCCGCAGGCTGACATCAGAAGGACCGCAAGGATCCGATGAAACGTCATAGCCCCACGGAATGCATCTGCGCGGCCATGCAATGGACTTCTGTCTGCAACAACAAGCCGGCCGGAGTGTGACCAAATCTGATCGCGGCGTCGGCAGCCTGACTTCTGTTCGCCAGGCCCGATGCCTGAACGAAGCGGCGCTTTCCAATAGAGCTACGTCCAAAGTAAGTTGGACTGAAGTTATTTACTCTCGCTCAGGCTACGAGGCTTAACGACCACGAGATGGATAGCTGTAATGGCAGAGCATTGCCGGGAAATTTCAAGAAGCGCGCCGTGCTGGTCAATGCGGAGATTGCGCGATTGGAAAGCCACGACAGTGACGCGATGCCCCTGGACGCGATGCCCCTGCATCCGCAAGCAATCCCGCCTGCCGGTGCCAACGGCTTCGTTCACAATGAGGCGTCGCCTGCTGCGCGGTTCTGAGCGTCGCGAGGTCCCGACAAAATCGCGGACACAGATTTGCAGGGATTCTGATACTGGTGTCTCCGCCGGGGATATATGGGAAGGCGAGGCGGTTCGAACAGGTACATCCGCAGGATAAAGGAGTAAACGGTGCCTATGGTCCAACCACCACCGGCGCCGGTCAACTCCGGCCACCGCACTCGCGAAAGTCGCCACTTCGAATCCGGGCATGCCCGCACCGCAAGTTGCCTGCGTGTTTGCAAAAGGCTGAAAGTCGGAAAGCGTGTTGCATGGTACGCGGCGAGGAACCGCAAGGATCTGAACCGATGGGCTTCAGAGTTGATCGGCAGGTTAATCCCGATGATCTGGTGGTGTTGTCCGCAAGCGGCCGGATCGCAGAAGAAAGCGCAGCGTTTCGAAATCTGCTCCAGCAGGAGAAGCGCCGGGCGGCCATTGATCTCAGGAACGTCTCTCTCGCCGACAGGGCAGCAGTGGGACTGCTCGCCTTCAGAG
>CAZXCO010000697.1:0-2052 GCA_964639095.1 uncultured Solibacteraceae bacterium | reverse complement strand
GAGGAAAGTCGAACTCCAGGGATTTAAATCGTTTTGCGACCGCACGGAACTTCGGTTCAACGGCGGCGGAATCGCGGCTGTCGTGGGACCGAACGGCTGCGGCAAGTCGAATCTGAGCGACGCGATCAGTTGGGTGCTCGGTGAGCAGTCGGCGCGCAGTCTGCGCGGCGCCCGCATGGAAGACGTCATTTTCGCGGGTACGAAATCCCGCAAGCCTGTGGGTATGGCCTCGGTGACGATGGTTCTCGCGGATCCGCGGCAATCGAACCCGGCGCCGGCGCCCGCGGCAGCGGCTGCGGAAGGCGCCGAGGCTCCGGCAGAAAGCGCCGGCAATGTTCAGGAAATTCCCGTTGCTTCGTCTTCCGCAGCCAAAGCCGGCGAGATTACTATCACCCGCCGCTTGTTCCGGTCGGGCGAGAGCGAGTATCTGATCGACGGCCGCCAGGCCCGGCTGCGCGATATTCAGGACATTTTCATGGGCAGCGGTCTCGGCCCGGAGAGCTACGCCATCATCGAGCAGGGCCGCATTGGCCAGATTCTCTCCTCGAAGCCCCAGGATCGCCGCGCCGTCATCGAGGAGGCCGCCGGCATTACGAAATACAAAAGCCGCCGGCGCCTGGCCGAAGCCAAACTCGAAAGCTCGAAGCAGAATCTCGCCCGCGTATTCGACATTCTCGAAGAGGTCACCCGCCAGGTCAATTCGCTCAAGCGCCAGGCCGCAAAGGCACGCCGCTATCAGGAGCTCAAGAGCGAACTCGAATCGCAGCTTCGTACGGTTCTCGCCGGGCGCTATGTTTCGTTGAAAGCCGAAACCGAGAAATCCGCCGCCGCGCTGGAGGCCGCTACCGCCGAGCTGAAGGATCTCACGATTCAGGCCGCGGATAACGATGCCGAGCGCCAGAAGGCACAGGAAGTCTTTTACGCGCTGGAAACCCGACTGACCGAGGCCCGGCGGCAACTCGCCGAGATGAACATCGAGGCCGAACGCACGAAGGGCCGCCTGGAAGCGCAGGTCCGGGAAGCCTCGAATATCGAACAGCGCATGACGCGCGCCGAGCAGGAAGCGGGCGACATCGAGACCCGCCTGCAGCAGAACGAGACCGAGCGCACGTCGCTCTCCGCCACCGCCGGAGAGCTCGAGCGGGAGATGCAAAGTGTCCGCACGGGTCTGCTGGAGAAGAATCAGACACGCGATGCGATTCAGGCCCGCGTACGCGAAGCCGAAAAGACCATCGAAGCCTCGCGTTCGGTCATCCTCCGGCTGCTTGGAGAAGCGTCGACCATCCGGAACCAGATCGCGCAGGCCGATACCTACCTTTCCGGCATCGAGCGCGAACGCGCGCGGGTGCAGAAGGAAGAGGAATCCGCTGCGGCCGAGGCGGCGCGCCTCGCGGGGGTCAAGGAACAGCTTTCACAGCGGATCGCCCAGCGGCAACTCGAACTGCAGAGCATGGCGGCCAATCGCCGCGAGACGGAAGGAGCGCTCGCCGGGAAGCGCAAAGAGGCGGCCGACATTCGCCAGCAGATCGATCAGTTCCGCGCGGACTGCTCCCGTCTGCGGGCAAAGCGCGAATCGCTCGAAAACATCCTTTCCCATCACACTTACACCACCGAATCGACCAAGAAGCTCCTCTCCGCGCTGGAAAACGGGCGAGCCGGCCAGTTCCGCCCCGAGGGCGTACTCGCCGACTTCATCGAAGTGGATCCCGCATGGGAGCGGGCGGCGGAAGAGTTTCTGCACGAAGAGCTCGAATACGTGGTCGTGAAGGACTGGACCCAGGCCGAACAGAGCATGAATCTGCTGCGTGCCGAGCTCGAAGGGCGGGCCACATTTCTGGTCGAGGGCGGTTCGAAAATCGAAGAGCCCACGGCTTCGCCGGCCATCGATCTGCCCCGCCTCGCCGATCAGGTCCGCTTCACCAACGGCCTTTCGGGCCAGACACGCGATCTGCTTCCGCGCCTCTCGGGCTGCTACCTGGCGAATGACCGCGAGCAGGCGCGCACCATGGCGGAAGCACATCCCGACCGCTACTTCCTGCTGCCGGACGGCCA